>DATKMG010000348.1:0-13952 GCA_035541995.1 Terriglobia bacterium | reverse complement strand
CACTATCTCCAGTATTTCTCCGGATTCCGGGGCTGCCGGGAGCACCAGTATTACCTTGACTGTCAACGGCAGTAACTTCACCAATGGGTCGGTGATCCGTTGGAACAATAACGATTTGACCACGAAATTCGTCACTTCTGCCAAGTTGACAGCCACCCTGACTCCCACGGAGCTACCACAAACCGGTACGGCCACCATAACCGTGTTTACTCCAGCGCCGGGAGGTGGCACTTCCAATGCAGTGACCTTTACGATCACACCTACTAACCCAGTTCCTACAATAGCCAGTTTGGAGCCGGCCTCCCTCCTAGCCGGTGGTACGTCCCAGACTCTGACGGTGAACGGGAGTAATTTCGTGAGCGGATCCAAAGTACGCTGGAACGGCTCGGACCGCGATACGGAATACGTAAGCAGTTCTGTTTTGAAGGCTTCAATTCAAGACAGTGACATTGCCAAGACGGGAACCGCCAGCGTGACGGTCTTTAATCCCACACCTGGTGGAGGAGTGTCAGCTGCCAAATCGATCACGATCGGCAATCCTGTGCCGGAAATCACGGCACTGACTCCCAGCGCCGCTCCCATTGGAAGTCCCAACGTAAGCTTGACGGTCGATGGAAAGAACTTCATCAATGTCTCCAAAGTCCGCTGGAAGGGGGCCGATCTTGCGACTAAATACGTAAGTGGGACGCAACTGAGCGCCACTGTCCCTTCAGCTAACCTGGCCCAGGAAGGTACGGCCGACGTGACCGTGTTCAATCCTTCCCCAGGCGGTGGCACATCCGCTCCCAAGACTTTCACAGTGGCCTACAGCAATCCAGTGCCAACTCTCTCCAGCGTGAGCCCAACTTCGGTCCATGCAGGTGGCCCTTCCTTCATTATCACCGTCACAGGTACGAATTTTGCTCAGAACTCGAAAGTCCAATGGAACCAAACAGACCGGGCGACCACTTATGTCAGCAGTTCCCGCCTGACAGCGACAATTCTCGGATCGGACATCGTAACAACCGGGACTGCCTACGTTACGGTCTTTAGCCCAGAGCCTGGAGGCGGGAGTTCAAGCGCAAAGACCTTCACGATATCCAACCCCCTGCCTGTGATCACGAGCTTGAGCCCGAGCGCAGTTGTGGCCGGCGGCCCGGATTTGACCCTTACCGTGACTGGCCAAAACTTCCTTTCCACGACAAAGGTTCGATGGAATGGAGCGGACAGGACGACCAGTTTCATCAGCAGCACGCAATTGACAGCCACGATTCCTGCCGCGGATCTCTCTAAAGTCGGGACCTATAGCGTGACGGTAGTGAACCAACCCACTGACGGACCTTCCAATTCCGTGAACTTTCTGGTTAATGCCCTAACGCTCAGCGGATTGACACTCAACCCGACGAGTGCAAAATCAGGATGGACTGTCAATGGAACTGTTTTGTTGAATGGACCTGCGCGTAACGGCGGTGCTGTTGTCACTCTGGCCAGCAACGACGCCAAGGCGGCAGTGGTCCCGTCGGTTGTTTCTGTCGCCTCCGGTATGTCTAGCGCGACCTTCCCGGTCACAATCAGTAGTGTGTCTCAGACTCATTCGGTTTCTATTTCAGCCTCGTACGGAGGGAATTCCAGCCGCTCAACGCTGGTGGTGGCCGATTCCACGGTCGGCGATGCGAACTCAGACACCTCGCGGTTTGTTCCTATCTTGCTGTGGACTGCAGGGGCCAGCAACTCGTTCTACACTTCCGCCCTAACACTGACGAACTGCGGAGACAAGCCTGCAATTATGGACTTCAATTACACCGCGGCAATCAGCACTGGTAGCGGGACCGCCTCCGATTTTCTGCTCCCTGGGGAACAGCGTGTCTTATCCAACGCGATTACTTATCTAAAGACGTTGGGAATTCCGATACCGGATTCCGGCAACCGGGGAGGTACGCTTCAGATTCATTTCTGGGGAATCGATTCTGCTCTGGATGTGGCGGCTACCGTGCGGACAACCACACAGGTGACCAATGGCCGAGCTGGGTTATCGTATCAGGGTGTTCCGCCGACAGGTGCACTGAGTAAGCCCGCCTATATATTTGGGCTCCGGCAGAATGCCACGGATCGATCTAACCTGGCCATTCAAAACGCCGGCACCGATGCGGATGGAGACGTGGACCTGAGTATTACGATCTATCCTGGCGATCCCGGTCAAACCATGGCCATCAACCTGCCAGATGAGGTTCTCCCTCCCGGTGGATTCAAGCAGTTCAACGCTATTTTGGGAATGGAAGGTGTCGGACTTTCCAATGGATTTATCCGAATTGAACGGGTTAGTGGGGAAGCCCCGTACTACGCTTATGGGGTTATCAACGACCAGGCAACTTCAGATGGCTCCTTTGTGCCCCCGGTTCCAGAATCAGAATTGTCAGGACCGTTGGGGTTGACACTGCCGGCCATTGTGGAGAACGCGACATTCAACAGCGAACTCGTGCTCACCAATGCTTCTGGCACGACTCGGAAACTTCGATGCACTTACGTTGCAGAAAGCATCAGCGCGACCAATAACTCGCTCAGTTTTAGTGTGGAGTTGCGACCCGGACAACAACTACTCTACCCCAATCTCCTGCAGAAACTCAGGGACCTGGGGGTCACTGGAATTCCGCGCGGGCCGGGCTATGCGGGAGCCCTCTATGTAACCGACGATTCACGAGATGTGAGTGGCATCTTTGTTGGAGCACGAACAGCCTCTCCCGGGGGTGGTGGCAGTTACGGTCTTTTCTATACCGGTGTCCCTTTTGGCAAGTCGGCGAAGTCCTCAGCATGGATTTATGGATTGCAGCAAGATATGGAGAATCGCAGCAATCTGGCCATTGTCAACACAGGAGAGCTGGATTCCAGTACCGACGTGTTCAATGCAGAGGTATATAATGGTGAGACCGGTGAACTGGTGCATACCGTGACCGGTATCAGTGTCTTGCCTCGACATTTTCTGCAAATTGCGATGATACTCGACCGTTACGCACCTGGTGTAACCCAGGGGTATGTGAGGGTCCGAAAAGTCTCGGGGAATAACCCCTTTGTCACCTATGGGGTCATTAACGATGGGGGTGAACCCGGGGCCCGGACCGGGGATGGCACGTATGTGGCCATGACCCTTGAGCAATAGAAAACCTATAAACCCCACCTCATCGCCGTCCTGGCAATGGTTTTCGTCGTCGGACCCACTGTCGGGAAGTCGATGCCCGCAAAGTGTTGCCCAAACTCATCTAGGAACGCTAGAATCTCCCTGCAAAGTCCTAAGAAGTCAGACAACTGTTGTTCTTAGTATCATAGAAGATTAGTACAAGGCGAAGGGGGTTCTTAAAAGCGATGAGAGAGACACAAAGTTTTCTTAAGCAACTCGGCTTTCCTTTCCGGGACTGTTCGGAGCTTAAAGCCTCGCCAAAACGCTTTCCCGACGGCGCACAATACCGCTTTGAAATCCCCAGCGTGGAAGGCCCGAATTGTCTGAAAGCAGTGATTGAGGAAGCAAGGAAGTACCAATTGACTATCCATCGAATCAGCCAGGGTAGTGGGATTATGCTGCTGACGGACGATGAGATCCGGGAGATGGGACGAATAGCCAGAGACCAGCAAATGGAGGTGAGTCTATTCGTAGGTCCGCGAGCAACCTTCGATATCGGTGCCCAACCCCTCACCCCTGCAGGCAAGAACATTGGTCTGGGCCTGCGTGGCGCCAACCAGCTGGTCTATGCTCTCGAGGACATCCGCCGCGCCTGTGACCTGGGGATTCGCGGCGTATTAGTCGCCGACCTTGGGTTGCTTTGGGTAGTCAATGAAATGAAGAAAGCTGGAAAACTGCCAGCAAACTTGGTCATCAAGATTTCTGTACAGCTGAGTGCCAGCAATCCCGTTGCCGTAAAAATCTTGGAAGATTTTGGAGCGGGAACATTCAATGTCTCTTCCGACCTGCCGTTGCCGTTGTTGGCCTCCATTCGCCAGGCAGTTTCTATTCCTCTGGACCTCTACGTGGAGGCTCCTGATCCATTCGGAGGCTTTATCCGCCATTATGAGATTCCGGAATTTATCCATGCACTTTCCCCAATTTATGTGAAGCTGGGCTTGAGAAACGCACCTGATGTTTACCCCAGCGGGAGTCACCTGGAAGCCACGGCCGTGGCTCTTACCAGGGAACGGGTACGGCGGGCCAAATTGGCCGTCGACATGATTCAACGATACAGTCCGGAGTCAGTGATGTCTTTGGCGGGTGCCAACGACTTGGCTATTCCTGAATTGTGACCCGCGGTTTTTGGGTTTTTCCCCGCTGCAAATACGTCAGGAGGCCCAGTACTAATACCCTTTCACCTTGTCAACCACATTGAGTAATGGAAGCCCCGAGGAATAGCGACGCAGATTCTCAACCACAAGGGCTACCCGGCGGATATCTCGGATCGGGGCGGCTCCCGAATTGTGCGGGGTGATGACGAGGTTGGGGCAAGTCCACAGCGGGTCTTCGGGGGGAAGGGGCTCCGGGGTCGTGACATCAAGTCCCGCTCCACGGATCCAGCCTTCCTTCAAGGCTTTAGCTAACGCCTTCTGGTCCACCAAGGCTCCTCTGGAAACATTAATAAAATACGCACTATTCTTCATTTCGTGGAAGACGACTTCGTTGAACATCTTGACCGTCTCGCGAGTGTGCGGGGCGCAGCTGACCAGCACATCCACATGCGGAACCATTTCGAGAAGCTTGGCCGGTTCTGAGAGCTCAGCTACAAACTCCGGTTTCGGTAGCGGTTTAGGGTCCAGAGCCAGGACTTTCATATTAAAACCGTAATGTGCCCGTCGTGCGACCTCGCTGCCAATTCCGCCCAGCCCGACTATCCCCATCGTTTTCTGGTACAGGTCCTCCAGGGGGCAAGTTGCTTCAGTCCAACGCCGCTCCCTAAAATTCGGGATTGCGCTTTGAGCCAGTCCTCGCGTGAGGCTCAATAGTAATGCAATTGCGGATTCCGCGATGACCGGCGCAAAGATCCGTTGCATGTTTGTGAGAACACAAGGGTGCTCTCTCAATTCCTTCGGAAGGCCTTCGACACCCGCATACCAGAGTTGCACCCACTTGAGACCCTTTGCTCTCTGCGCCGTCTCCCCGTCTACAGTCCCTAAAATCACTTCTGCTTCTTGAGCTTGTTCCTTTAATTCAGCTTGGTTGCACAAAACCAGGTCAATATTCCTGCTTGCGGTGTGAATTCTCTCCACATCCGCCGGGCCCAAAGACTCTAAACAGAACACCTTGATGGGACCACCTGCTGGTTTTGGTTCGTAGAGCGGGTAATTCTCAGCAACGACTGGTTCGCGCATCGACAAGGCCCGGGCAGACCTGCCAACACCGACAATTGCCCCACCTGTAGAGGCTCCCGCAATGAACTGCCGACGCGAGACTAAGTTTTTGGACATTGAGTTTCTCCTTGATTAGGCTCTCCAATCCATTAGAAGTGAAAACCCTTTTTCGGATACTTCCAATCCTTCAACCCATGATAAAATTGAGTGTAGTTGTATATTTGCATAAACCCATCGTTATAAGAACCGATATTGTCGAATTGCGTTTGAGGCATAGAGATCTTCCTGCCTCGACTATGCGGAATGGATAAACGATGAGAGCTGCAGTTTCCCTTTTGGGAATCGTGATTGCCTTGGGTATTACGTATTATTTAATCACGGCACAATGGTCGACTAATGAGAATTCTCCGGATCAGCCACGGAGACAAATCGATATTACAGGGGTTCAGAGCGACCTTCTCACCATCGGTCAGGCTGAGCGCCGTTACCTCGCCACTCATTCCAATTATGGAACGCTGGACCAACTTCAACAGGATGGGGAACTCTCTTTTACGGGATCCAGTCGACGAGGCTACGCTTACAGCACCCAGGTGGATGATGGTGCGCACTTCACAATTACTGCAACACCGTCGGATCCGGCCAAATCCGGATGGCCGACACTCACCATCGACGAAAACCTCGAAGTCTCCACAAAGTAGACGAAGTCACCTATCTCCAATTGCTTTTTTGGAACTTTTTCCAGGTTTTTCATGAAATAGTAAGAGTAGGCAGTTGCTGAGAAGAAAAGAAGCCACAGGTTGCAGATAAGCCGATAAGCGGATGAAGCTCCTTAGAATAGGAATTAGCGAAAGCGATTTGCTCCAGAAGGCCAACCAAGGTGACGAGGAAGCCTTCACATTGCTTTACCGCCGCTTTCAGGGGCCGATATATCGCTATGCGCTCCAGATGAGCGGTTCCGCAGAACTGGCAGAGGAAGTGACACAAGACGTGTTCATGGCCGTAATCAAGGGGGAGACTCGATTTGATCCAGGGGTCGGGACATTAGGCGGATACCTGGTGGGGATTGCAAGAAATCACTTGTTACGCAGCAAAGAGCGTAATGCCAAATGGGTCTCTATCGATGAAGAGGAAGATCAGGCTAATTACTATGACACCTTGATTTCTTCCCAGGACGCCCTTTCGGATTTAACCAACGCGCAGGCAATTGGACTTCTGCAAAAGGGAATTCTCGGATTGCCGGAACATTATCGGGAGGTAGTGATTCTGTGTGATCTGGAAGAGCTTTCTTACGCGGAAGCTGCAGCTGCCCTAGGCTGTGCCGTGGGCACGATACGTTCGCGTCTGCACCGGGCGCATGCCATGCTGGTCAAGCGATTGCGCTACCCTGAGCAGGAAACTGCCGTGTCCCCGAAACTGAAACCGTCGAGGTGCCTTGTATGAACTGCCAGGAATTTGAATCGATTATTAGAGACTTGGCCAGGGATTCAGACAGGAGTTCCGGTCTCTGGGACTCCGCCGGGATTCACCTGGAAGGATGTACACAATGTTCAGCTCGATTGGCCGATGAAACTGCCCTTGAGAGCGGGCTCCGGCAGCTGGCTTCGAAGGCGAGAGACATCGGGGCTCCCGTCGAGCTTGAGGCCAGGCTGTTAATCGCCTTCCGCCGGGAGAGAGATTTCCGGCAGGCCATTCGTTTTTCCGGATGGAGACTATTCGGATGGAGGTGGGCCCTGGCGGGGGGAATCCTGGTCCTGCTGACTCTGGCTCTGGCCTGGCATCGCTCGCCTAAATGGGGATTAGTTCCAGCAAGCCCTGGGACACAACACGCGAAGGCAGTTCCCGTTGTCCCCGCAGACCGGCCAGAGGGTGCTGGAGGAGTGGGTCAGATGAAAGAGCCCGCGCGAAAGACTCTTCTGGCAAATTCTCGCGTAGGAGTGGAATTAAGACGCTCACCACCAAGACAGGTTACTCCGGTACGGAAGGTTGGGAAAACGATTGAGAAACAGCCAACTCTGAAGGATTTGCAGGCGGAGACTGCCTATTTCGAACCGGAAGTGGTAACGGAGTTCATCCCGTTCATGGCAGTGGGAGAGATATTCCCGGAGGAACAACAACAACTGGTTCGCGTCAAGCTTCCTCGTTCTGCATTGGAGGCGTTTGGCCTTCCGGTGAATCGGGAGAGGGTAATAGATCCTATTCAGGCAGACATGTTGATTGGAGAAGATGGGTTGGTTCGAGCCATTCGGTTTGTCCACTGATTTGGGCATTCGGATGCCTGCCAGGCTGCAAAAGAAACGATGGGCTGTGTGAAGTATGGCCGGCAAGAGATAGCGTAGGAGAACACTCACGGAAGCCGGTATCCGAGTATTGGATCTAATCTTGATCATTGGAAACGGAGGAACTCGTGAAGAACAAAACAGTATGGATCATTGGAGCCATTGTATTAGCGACGGTCGCGGATGCTTGCTTGAAACTTGCCGCCCAGGATACTGGTTCAAAATTCGACGTTCAGGTTCAAGGGGATGTCATCTACAAACATGTGGAAGGGCAAGGACCGGGACCGTTATTCTTGGAGCAGATGGCGCCTGGTGAACCGGCAGACTTCACATTCAGTTTCGTTTCTTCGGGAATGAGTTTCGGGGACGGAGTCGTCAAAGGAGCCCCTTTCTCCGCAGACACAGCTAATGAGACGATCCAGACACTTAGTGATGGGAATCGAATCATCCGAAAGTCTAGCGGGAAATTGTATCGGGACACTGAAGGCCGGACTCGCAGGGAGCAAACTCTGGGAACGCTCGGATTTTGGGTCCCTGCCGATGAACCGCAACAGTTGATTTTCGTTAACGACCCGGTCGCCGGAGTTAATTATGTCTTGGAGACAAACAACAAAATCGCCCGCAAGCTCCCGTCCCTACCGTCTCACATTTCCGAAAGTAAAGGGATCATGAATGCGGCCATCCCGGCCGGAGAAAGCAAAGGGGGGTTTGGAACCGTGTCCGCAGAGACGATGAAGGTGATGCCCTTTCCTGGAGAGACAAAGACCGAGGCTCTTGGCAAACAGGTCATTGAAGGAATAGAGGCTGACGGGACCCGGAATACGATGACGATTCCAGCAGGTAAGATCGGAAACGAGCTTCCAATTCAAGTCGTTTCAGAACGATGGTTTTCCCAGGAGCTAAAGATGGTGATCAGGAGCGAAAACAACGATCCACGCTTCGGCAAGTCGGTCTACCAACTGACTAACATCAGCCGCGATGAGCCCGCGCACTCGTTTTTTGAGGTCCCTTCCGATTACACTGTTAAAGATGAACCTCGCGTCCTCATTCGCAAGACCGTTTCGCACAACACCGGAGGAAATAATTAGAGCACGCACACAGGTGCGCAGCCCGTTGTGCAATGATCCGTGCCTGCATTTGGCCTCGTAGAACTCCGTCCTCCAGCATTTCCATTGACCGTAGTGACCTGAATAGGTCGTGGGGCACTCTTATGAATGAAAATGCGGTTTTGAATGTGGGAGCCGCCCTCCGGGCGGCGATATTCTTGTCGTAACAGTCGCCGCTGAGGACAGCGGCTCCCACATTCGTCAATCGCCCCTTCATTTTCATTCGCCGTGGTGACCTAATACGGTCATGGAGCAGTTCTATGAAAATGTGAGATTTGACAGCCACGGTTACTGCGTTTTGGGCAGTAACCGTGGGCCTTTAACCCTTTGAAAAGCCCACGATTGATTTGACAAGTAAACCAATTGTGGTTACTCCTCTCTGCTAAGCGCCACTTCCACTTCGATCGAGTCCAAGGCAGTTCGCAATACTAATGGATCAATCTCAACCAGGAACCCACGCTTTCCGCCATTTATGTAAATCCGAGAAAGTTCGAAAATAGTCTTCTCCGCATACACTGGCAAGAGTACCCGAGTTCCAAAGGGGCTAATCCCGCCGACCTGGTAGCCCGTGTGCTTTTCAGCTACGGCCATGTCGCACGGAGTCACCCGCTTCATCCCCAGGATTCGGGCCAACTGCTTGGTCGAAACTTCACAGTCTCCATGCATGAGAACTAAGAGGGGGCGGCGTTGATCAGTTTCCATGACCAGGGTCTTGACGACTAGGTGTTCGGGAACATGAAGACACTCGGCTGCATGTTTCGTCCCACCATGCTCCTCGTAAGGGTACAGATGAGGATTGAAGGGAATCTTACGACCCTCCAGGAATCGCACAGCCTGTGTGGTCGGAAAATCGGCCCCAGACACGGCGAGAATCCACCTCCTGTGTTCAAAGGTCTTCTCGTTCTCATCCTTATCGCATTCGTATCTTTGTTGAGGCGTCCTATTTGTGTCCCAGGTAAATCAACACCATAATTATGGACAATAGGAACAGAACGAGTCCGGCAATTTTCCATGCGCTGTATGGGCGGTCCCCTTGCACCTCCCCTGTTCGTGCATTGACCATGACTTGGTAGACTTTCTTGTTGAATTGGTAGGCGCCGATCCAGACAGGAAGCAACAGGTACTTGAAGGTGACTGCCGAGTAGGAAGTGGCAAGCTGACGAATCCGCTGCTCATCTCCTCCGATGTCTTGTCGAACATCGCCACGTATGACGGCTTGCATGGTCCCCTTCGCGTGTTCGAATCCCTCGGAAAGGGGGACTTGATAACACTGCGCTTTGAAGCCCACCAGAAAGGCCGGATCATAGAGCATCAAGTCCTTGAGATCCCAAGGCTGTAATGCGTTCAGACGCCCCTCTGAAACAGACCTGGTGCCTGGGACCAGCACGTCATCAAACCAGCGGGAGACCGTTCCGGAGGCAGGATACCAGCGTGTCTTCTGGACCTGCCGGGTGCGGGTATTTCGTTTGCCTTCGGAATCCGTCTCTTCATACATTTCTGTCACCCAGTAGTGTTCTCCCCGTTCTCCAGTGTAGTGACTGACGGTATACGCATCATAGGTCCAAAAGGGGAGATACACTCCCTCAATGGACTCCTGCCTTGCCAGGTCCTTCAAGGCGCTTGGCGCCAGCCAGCGGGAGGCCAGCCAGGATCGAATGGAACTCACAGCTTGGGTCCGCGTGACCTTGAAGGGAAGGACCCCTCCCGGTGCAATCACCGGATTAGCGGACTTTGGCTGGGCCACGATACCGGTGCCGCAAAATGGGCATTGACCAGCCACGGACGGAGGAGCAAAGACCACCGCTGACCCGCAATTGGGGCATTGGACCTCCAGGGCGTTGTCGGCAAGGGACCGAGTTGGTTTCAAGCTCTGACCCAAATATTCCTGGTAGGATTGCTCCTTCACATCATCCAGACTGGAAGGGATCTGTTCCTTACGGCCGCAGTATGGGCAGGCCAGGCAACCGTCCTTAGGCTCGAAGGCCAGATCGGCTGCGCAACCGGGGCAAGTGTAACGACGGGTCTTTTCTTTGGCTGCCACGTTGGGGGGTTGATTCATGACCGTTTTACCACTTCAAGACTTGAAATAGGTTGCTGTAATCATCGGTCCAAAGGCGGAGTCGACGAATGATGGTCTCTGGGGGAGTACTTGCTTTCACAATTTCGGGCAACCCCAAGAGGGTGTTGTTCCAGGCCAGCAACATCCAGTGACTTTCCCAAGCAAGATCACCAACAGAATCCGAACTCACAAACCTGGACTGAAGTCCAAAGTGCTCGGCCAATTGCCAGACCACAGGTTTCAGATCCAGGTAGCGGTTTGTCACATGAAATGCAAGGACACCATCGGGTTTGTGGAGGTGCTTCAGATACACTTGCACTGCTTCTTCAGTCAATAGATGAGCAGGAATCGAATCGCTGCTGAAAGCGTCAATGGTCAGAAGATCAAAGTCTTGTGGACTACCTTGAGCAAGTTCCCGTTCCATGGTTAACCGTGCATCTCCGGCAACGACCTCCACTTTGCCCCGGCTCTCTTTTAGATAATGGAAAAAAGTAGGGTTACCCAAGGAGATCCGGATGACATCTGGATTAATCTCATAGAACCGTAGCGTGTCACCGGGCCTCTGATAGGCAGCGATCGTACCGACACCCAGTCCCACGACGCCGATGCGCAGTGCTCTGGCAGGGCTTGAAGCCCCGATCATCGAAGACCGCCCCGGATGAAGCTGCAGGGCCAACCCCACGCCGCTGTTTAATCCATAATAGGTCGTAGGAAGGTGTCGTTTCTCTGGGTCCTGGAATTGCAGACCATGAGTGATGCGACCGTGTCGCAAGCGAAGACGATGATCCAGCGCATTTTCCTTATCCTCATCTAGCACCACAAGCACCCCGTAGAAGCTCCGCGCTGTCCAAATTGAATCTGCCAGATAAGCCTGAACCCTTGAATGGAGCAAGACTCCCAGAAGCACCAGGCTCAGAGCCATTGAGACTACAGCGCCTCGTGGTCGTTTCATGTGAGTGATGAACCACCAAAAAGTCCACATGATAATTCCGAAACCGACACCCACCAAACACACCAGGACCAAAGGTGGGACCTTTGTCATCAACCATGATTCAGTCAACCAATCTCGAATCTCCTCTAGCCAGTAATACCCCGCCATGATCAACAGCATCACAGGCAGCAAACACACCGGGCCCGGATGGCGTCGGTAGATCCAGGAAGTGCTATCTTTCAAAAGAGCAAAAGATATCAGAAGGCCACACAACCAGAGCCCCCAATGCAACTCCCAGAACCCACTAAAGATCAGGGGCGCCAATAGTCCGACAAACGCTCCACCCAGTGCGCCACCCAGGGCAATCATCAAGTAGAAGGCGGTCAAACGCGTCGGCTCAGGCTTTAATCTGGACAACTCCCCGTGACACGCCATGCAGAAACTCGCGAGGATGAAGGAGTAGGAAAACACCTGCCCCGGGATCCGGATCTTTACACCTCTGAATAAGGTGAAGCATGCCAGCGCCAAGGCGACTGCCAGGACCGGCAGAAAGATGTCTCGGCGATAGATCCGATCGCTTTCAAAGCAGGCGATGAAAGACAGAAGGTAAATGGCAAGAGGTAGAACCCAGAGAAACGGCACCACTGCTACTTCCTGGCACAATTGGTTGGTAATTGCCAATAATAGGACTGAAGGGCCGGCTGAAAGCCCCAGCCACAAGGCATGGTCCGCCCAGACAGGAGCACCACTTGCCACAACCACACCGGTTCTGGGGGCGTCAGCCTGGCTGGGAGGTTCTGACGGATCAGAGAATCCTGACATCTGCACGGCACATGACGAGCAGCATAAAGCAAAAACCAGGTACCCGCCAGCCCACCAGAGAGCTTGGGTTCGCAAAGGAAGAAACGGTTCGATCAAGAATGGATAACCAACCAAGGCCAGCAACGATCCCAGATTGGAAAGTGCATAGAGTCGATAAGGCGAGCGCCCGGCAAAAGAGCGGCTAAACCAGCGCTGGACGAGAGGAGCCGTACTTGAAAGGACGAAGAAAGGGACTCCAACACTGACCGCAAGGAAGAGGATGACCCTCCATACGGGATGGGAACTGTCTATCGGTTTCCAGTGTGCGTCAGGCAATAGCGGCGAGTTCCAAACGACCCGCCTTCCCGCCAGCAGAACGATGGACAGTGCCAGCAAGCCAAGATGTATGTACCGCTGATACCTGGAACCACACCGATTGCTGAGGAAATGAGCATACGTATAGCCGACAAGTAGCAGTCCCTGAAAGAAGAGAATGCATGTGGTCCAGACGGCGGGCGCTCCTCCAAACCAAGGAAGTAAGAACTTGCCGATCAGAGGCTGGACGGAGAATAAGAGAAAGGCCGAGGAAAAGACGGTTAATGCATAGAGCAGCACGGGGGGAATCTTACCGCAAAGATTGAAATCAGTGCACTATGATTTGGTGGTTTCCCGTAGTGAGGCAAACAACCGGGGAATGTTTTGGAGTGCGGTGGCAGGGACGGTGATCCCACGCGCGGGACAATAGTCCTGCGCGCGACACTGCCTTAGATTTGGGTTGTAGGGGAGGAGGGATCATGCCTCCTCGGCCACCCAGTGCCAAAGCGCCGTCGTCGTTCCGCTCTGGGAACGCATTCCTTGTTTCCTCCACGCGCCTGACCCAGTACGATTGCCCTGGAAGTTATCGAGTATGATGTATAATCCAAACGGTCTACCAAGAACTCGCGATCCGGACTCACCGGTGAACCACGATTTGCAGAAGGAGCGCTCCTATGCAACTCAAAATTAAAAATTCCGAAATTCATCTAATCCAGGGCGACATCACCGAGATGGAAACAGATGCCATTGTCAACGCTGCTAACGAGCAATTAGTTCTCGGAGGTGGTGTGGCCGGGGCCATCCGACGCAAAGGAGGACCCTTGATCCAGGAAGAATGTGACCTGATTGGTGGGACCTATGTGGGCGGTGCGGTGATCACTACGGGCGGCAAACTCAAGGCCAAATATGTCATTCATGCCGTTGGGCCGCGAATGGGAGAGGGCAATGAAGATGAAAAGCTCCGCAATGCAACCTTGAATGCTCTGAAGCAGGCAGAAGAGAAAGAACTGAAGAGCATTGCCTTTCCAGCCATCAGTACCGGAATCTTCGGTTTTCCGCGCGAGCGCTGTGCACCTATCATGCTCGAGGCAACAAAGACCTACCTTGAGGGATCTACCAATTTGCAGAAGGTGGTCTTTTGCCTTTTCGATCAGGAGACT
>DATKMG010000347.1:0-4759 GCA_035541995.1 Terriglobia bacterium | reverse complement strand
CTGAATCGACATACTCTGGTCTCCCTATTTCTTGCGGCATTGATGCTCTCGCACTTGGTTCTTTCACTCCTTGTCTATTATCGACTTGACCGCAAGGAAGATTTCCGCTCTGCCGCAGGATTCGTGATGAATCAATATCAGCCAGGAGACTTGCTCCTGTTTGTTACAAATTCAGGTGAGACCCTCTTCAACTGGTACCAGAAAGAACGCGTCAACACAGTACGATCCACTGGCATTCCACAGAGTTTTCTCGATCCTCCCAACCAGAGTCCGGGAACAGTCATTACCACATCTCAAGACATACGGAGTCTCCCCGACCTCGTTGCCAGAGGAAGGCGGTTGTGGCTCATTAGGCTTCGAACTCAGTACCACGACCCGAATGAGCTCACCTTTAAGTGGATGGAGCAACATTGCCGATGGATATCGAGAAAGGAATTCTTTGGGGTAAGAATTGATCTATTTGTCCCTTCGGGCGTCCTTCTATGAGGTGGATCAGACTTTCAATTTACTATTTGCCTCTGCTCCATGGGGCGCTGTGCCTGTGGATGATGAACCCTCGCGGGTTGGAGCCTGTTTCTGACGAACCAGTCTATGTGAGCCTTGCTAAGTCTCTGGCCACGACGGGATCGTACAATTCCATTTTTCTTCCTGGGAATCCTGCGCACGGTAAATATCCATTCCTATATCCTTGGCTTCTGTCTCGGGTCTGGCGAATTACTCCCGAATTTCCAGCCAATGTCACAGCCTTGAGATTATTCAACATTGCCATTGGAATGGCATTTCTAGGGGTCCTTGGAGCCATGCTATTTGCCAGCAGAGTCTGTACCTACCAATTTGCATTTTGTATCTTATTGATCTGCTCCCTTCACCCGGCTGTAATCGCAAATTCGATATCTCTGCACTCTGAAACAGCCTTCTCATTGTTTACCTGTCTGGGCATCTGGGCCCTTTTTCATGGAGACATCGAATCAAGAGGGTTGACTTCTTCCATGAAAATGCGGTTTTGGCGGAGGGTCGCGCTGCGTCGTGACCCCGACGGAGCGGAGCCCTCCAGCATTGTCACCAGCCGTGGTGGCCTGAAAGGGTCATGGGGCTATCTGTTGATAGGAGGGGGTTTTTTCGGCTGTGCCTTTTATGTGAGAACTGCGGGCCTGGCTCTGGCAGCCGGTTTTCTGTGTTACCTCTTACGCAAGTCTCGATGGCGAGAGGCCCTTGTCTGGTCGGCTTTAACGCTGACTCTGATTTTTCCGTGGTTCTACTGGGAATCAACTCGACGCGTTTCTACCGATTTTCCGGAATACATTTTCTATGGTAGTTATTTCACCATTTTCCTTAAATTGATCCACACCCAAGGCCTCCTCAAGTTTCTAACTAGTAATGTGTTATGCCTGGTGGTCGGCATTCCCAAGCTGTTGATCTTTCCATTTCAAACCAATTTGAGGTTCATAACCCACATGACAATGTGGGCGGGTTTTCCGCTTCTATTCGTTTTGGCAAGAGGAGTGATTCGCTCTTGTCCCGAACACTTCGACCTCGTCCGCTGGTACTTGCTTTTCAGCCTTCTAATGCTGCTACTATGGCCTTTCCCAGCAGGGGAACGGTTCCTCTCACCTCTTCTTCCGTTTTTCTTCCTCTTTCTATTTTTCGAAGGAGCTCATTGGGTTCGAAAAAAAAAGACGGCCTCAAATCGAACGCCAAAATTGTTTCTAGCAATTTGGTTAGGTTACGCAGCCCTAGGCGGGCTTTGCGTAACGATCCATTTTGTTCATTTCGTGACACTGAGCCTACATCACAACCGCACATTTGAAAGTGGTGAGATAGAAATGAGGGAGAGTTTTGAATGGATCAAAACACAAACCCTTCCTTCAGACGTTCTCATGGCCAATTTCGATCCGCTTTACTACTTACATACAGGACGCAAGACCGCACCAATGAGTTTTGAGTACGCCAGAAGAATCGATGAGCCTAGATTTGATATTTCTCCAATCCGCAAACATCGAATCCGTTACCTGATAGTGGGTGAACATGATTTTGAGGTCTTCACTCCGGACGTAGTGGATTTGATGCGAAGGGAGTTACAGACCACCTTGGATGGAAGTTCGGGAATACATTTTCTGAAAGTCTTTGAGAGCAGCCACAGAAAGTATGTTATTTACCAAATAGGGGTTGAAAATGGTCCTCAGGTCGCGGGGGCTTGAATCCAGTTGCTTGAGAAAGGGCTCCTAATGAACGAAACGGGGATAGTCCGGAACCCTAACCGGACAATTCAGCTATTTCTTATAAGTTTCCTCACGCTGTATTTTGAACTCATCGTTATACGCTGGTTGTCCTGTGAAGTCCGTGTTTTTGCTTATCTCAAGAACCTCCCACTAATTGCCAGTTTTCTGGGCTTGGGCCTAGGGTGTGCCAATCACACCACTGAGAAAATCTTCTATCGGCACTTCCCATGGCTAATCACAAGCCTGTGCCTAGTGATTGCTTTCTCTTCTTTCCTTGGGATCACGTTCCTGCCTTTTCCCATTGGTGATTACTTAATTGTCGGTGATGTGACGGGCGGGTTCAATTATTCCACCCTGGCTAACAAGGTTTTGGCCATGGGTAAGTTCCTTGCCGTGGTCAGTTTGCTCTTTGGCTTGTGTGTGGGGGTGTTTCTGGGGTTGGGTCAAAAACTCGGTCAGACACTTGGGGGCTTCTCTCCCCTCAAAGCGTACACGGTGAACATCGCCGGTAGTGTGACAGGTGTCTTGGTATTCTCTTCTATCTCCTTTGCAGGGTGGTCCCCTTTGTACTGGTTTGCTCTGGGATTTGCGGTACTTTTGTGGCTTTTCGAGAGGAAGGCATGGGCAGTTTTCGCCATGGTCATCACGTTGTTAGGAATAGGCTGGGGTCCTCACCAGGCACTGTGGTCACCCTATTACCGAATCGATATTTCTCCAATTCATCTCGATGAAACCAATCTCCAGTCTCCAGTGCTTGGATACAATCTCAATGTGAATCACGATTATCACCAACGGATGTTGAACTTGGCCACGGGATCTATGGAAGGCGATTTCACTCGCAATGCGAGACCTTACTATAATCTACCTTATCGTTTCAGCAAACCCAGAAGGGTACTGGTGGTTGGGGCAGGGACTGGTAACGACGTGGCCAGCGCAGTCCGCAACGGGGCTGAGCAGGTTGTCGCTGTCGAAATAGACCCCTTGATCCTGAAACTCGGGCGACGCTTCCATCCAGAAAGCCCTTACAGTTCGAGCAAGGTTAGAATCGTCAATAACGACGCTCGGGCCTTCTTTAAGCAAAGCCACGAGCACTTTGACCTCATCATCTTCGGACTCCTTGACTCTCAAACCCTGCTTTCCGGCATGTCGAGCATCCGCTTGGACAACTATATCTATACGATGGAGAGTCTGAGTGAAGCCAAAAACCACCTCGAGCCATCAGGAACGATTTGCATTAGTTTTGCCCTGGTGGAAGTCTGGATCCAGGAGAGGTTTTTCCTCATGTTAAAACAAGTATTCCACCAGGAGCCTTTATGCCTGGCGACCCCTTATGACTCCGGTATTGCTTACCTGGTGGGCCCGGAAGCTTCCCGTGAATTCATCCACGGACAAGCGGACCTTGAGGCGATGGTGATTAACGACCGCATTCCAAAGACGAAGACGCCGCTTCCCACCGATGATTGGCCTTTCCTTTACTTGAAGGACAGGTCAATTCCCTTCGCTTATTGGTTCACACTCTCTGTCTTGTTCCTATTGAGTCTCTTTGTTATGAAGAAGACCTTGACCATAAGTGGGGGAGTCCTCTGCTTGTTTTCCGACAGAAACAACTTATTCATGTTCCTGCTGGGTGCAGGGTTCATGTTAATTGAGGTCAAGAGTATCAGCGACCTATCCTTGCTCTTTGGTTCTACCTGGATAGTAAATTCAGTAGTCATTGCGGCGATCTTGTTCATGATCCTGCTGGCCAACTTCCTGGTATTGAAATACCCCCCCCAATCAATGGGCTTGGTTTATGTCGGGCTGGCGTTGAGCCTGAGCTTCAGTTATGTCTTTAAAGTCGGCAATCTGACCGGACTCAGTTTCGAGGCGAAAGCCCTCCTGGGCGGCTTCTTTAGCGCGTTGCCGCTCTTTTTTGCGGGGATCCTCTTCGCCACCGTCTTTCGGAAAATCCAGGACGTTCCAAGAGCATTCGGTGCCAACCTGCTCGGCGCCCTGGTGGGTGGCATTCTGGAAAACCTTTCCATGGTTTACGGGATTGCATTTCTGAATGTGGTAGCTTTGGGAATTTATCTTGCGTCGTCGGTAGTGTACCGCAGAGCAAGCTGGAAACTGCAGTGGGTTCCACCAAGCAGTCTCAGACAGTCATCCCCATAAAACCCGATCTAGCTGGAGGGCTCTCGTCTTGGAATGTCAGAATTAAGGTTTCACCCAAATCACTCCAAGTTGAGGAAATGGTTCGAAGCGTCTTCCTGGCTCTTGATCCCAATCGTTTCCGGACTGTGGGTGGCGCGCCAGTTCATTAGTCCCCACTTCGCCTCATGCGTGAGTGATGATGGCATACTGCAGATGAGCTGGGTTCGACAGTTTAGCCAGCTTCTGGCGGAAGGTGTGTGGCTTCCTCGCTGGCTGCCCGACTCAAATGGAGGCTACGGGAGCCCGGTCTTCATATTTTATTCGCCCCTTATATATTATGTTTCCGCCTTTGTTTATTGGCTGACCGGTTCCGTTGTTTTCTCGATGAAACTAGTAAGATGGATGGG
>DATKMG010000346.1:0-11281 GCA_035541995.1 Terriglobia bacterium | reverse complement strand
CTCCCCCGAATCGCCTAGAAATCAGCGATTCGGGGAGAGAGGAGCCAATTGGCTGAAACGCTCACCCAGGGCGGCGCTCGGTGGGACGCCGGTCCCAAGCTCCTGGCCCTCGCTGGCCCTGGGCTAAAATTGTTTCGCCCGTACCGGGCTCTCGGAGGAATCAGCGGCTTCCTGCCACTAGACTTCTCGAAAAAGGTCCAATCTCCAGGCCCCTCCTAAAACTAGGAGGGGAGTCTGCTTCGACGACTAGACTGTCTGCCCCCTCAGGTTTCCCGGTACTTCAATCCGGCATAGACTCTGGCCAAAAAGAAAACAGTTAACGGCAGGAAATGCAGATAGACCCGGCTCACCGAGGTCTTTAAGTGCCATACCACATCGCGCGGGGTGATCAGATAGATGGATGTGTAGACCAGGAGGCACATGAGTATGGGGAGAAGGAGATATATTGAATCGGTCTTCACGATTGATTTTCCGCGCAATACCAGAACCACCAGGAGTGCAATCCAAACAAGGTTCCAGTTCCTCAATCCCCAGATCTGGGTCTGATACGCATAGAAAATGGGCACCAGTCTCTTCAAAGTGGACCAGTGTAAACTGGCCCAGAGGGCGTCTTTATTGACGACGTCATTGGAAAGATGGAAATAGACCCGAAACGCGAGCCAGGGTAGTTGCACTGCCAACTGGATCAGGAAATAAAGCCCGCAGAGCATCCAACGCGACTTCACGGTAGTACTCCTGCTATCTCGAATAGTAAGCACAATCATTATCAACCAGCAGATCAAGCCCAACGCCAATCCTTCATTTTTGGTCATGCCGGCAAAACCCAAGAGCAGGGAAGACAAGATCAGGTCTCCCACTCGCATATCGCGAACCCACCAGTAGAGGTAAATGGCTCCCGCAGCAAAATAGAAAGCGAGGATCTCATCGGCATAGCCAATGATCGTTTGGCTGCTGTAAAACGGAACTGACCCCAACAGGAACATCAACCCCAACCGTTCCTTTTTGCACAGTCCCAGCCTTTCCCCGGCGCCGCCCATAAAGATCAGGCAACCGAGCCAGAAGCAGGGAAAGATCAGCTTGGCAACATATTCGTTGAAATGGTCGGAGAGAAAACAACAATAGCTCTGAGCCAGGGGAACCAGCTGTGGATAGTCGGGGTGGTAGGCGTAATTGCGGTAACTGGAATCCAGGAGAAACTCTGTAGGAATCCCTTGCGCCATGAAGGTGGCCTTCGCCTTCAAGCCCCAGATCGCAACCGCATCATAAGCTTCAATCGGAGTCAGCAGACTCAGGCTGACGGTCAGAATCACCTCAAGGGCGATCAGAACACTTAATACTCTTTCAGCCCAAGTGTCTCCCGGCGTTCTCCTCCTCTCAAGCAGATCATCCGCCAGTGAAGATGGATTTGGCCGGGGTCTTTCAAGACCCTGCCGAAGTCCGAAAAAGGTGAGCGACAGTCCAACGACGCAGATGGAAACCAGAAGGCTTAAAGGAGTGAACTTGATCCCGGCAAAGCTGAGGATCTGCATTAACCACGTGACGGCTCCTATCCCGAGACCATAGGAAATGGCAAGGTTTCCTGCGGGTTTCAGCGACCTTTGCGGATCGATGGCTCGCAAGAGCAAATAGCCCGTGGTCGTGGCCAGGGCAATTGCCAGGATCCCTTTGAGATAGTCAGACATTCCAGTCTAGTCTCTCTTGACTTTCAGGATGAAGCTGTCTTTATCCAATGAGGCGTAAAGCACAGTTGCGTTTGGCCGAAACCGGGGAGTTTTGTAAACCAGGAGAAAATCCGGATCGTCGCTGAGGCGAAGAGGGTAAAGGTAGTAATGCGCCCGGACCCGGTCGAGGGACCAATCCTCAGGGCCGATCAATTGAAACCGGCTTCGAGAAGGGAGCGACTTCTCGCAGAATTTAAGGTATCGATAGAACTCAGCCCCGTACGAGATTTCCCGCCGTCCCTCTGCATCGGCCAGCGCCAAATGGTAGTAGCGGGACAGAAACGAAGGGTTGAGCAGATATTGCCGGCAGAAGAGAAAGAGCCAGATGAGAATCCAAATCAGAAGAAAGCACCTGGCGAGCTTCATGTGGCAATTTCAAATGCTTTTGAATAGGATTGCAAGAAATATTGGAACGGCAAAGAGGTCTCCCAGCCGTTTATGGATACCAAAATTGCAACGGAAGTCTCAGGTCAAACCTCACCACGGGAGCGGCACCCCAAGGGGTTGACCGTTCTATTTGCCACGGAAATGTGGGAACGGTTTGGCTTCTATTCACTCCAGGCGATGTTGGCGCTCTACCTTCGCAGTGCTACGCAAGGACTGGGTTGGAGCACTGCCCATGCGACTCGCCTCTATTCAACTTATCTCATGTGCGTGTGGGGCAGCCCCCTGATTGGAGGTTGGGTAGCAGATCGCTTTACCGGGTATCGGGGAGCCATCACGTTGGGTGGGATCTTTCTGGCGGCCGGTTATTTCCTGCTATCTCTTCCTTCTGTCTCAGCGCTGTACGTCGCCATAGCAGTCCTGGTCGTCGGTAACGGGTTCTTCAAGCCCAATGTCTCCACGATGGTGGGATATCTCTACCCCGAGGGGAGTCCCCTGAAGGACTCCGCCTTCAGCATCTTCTACATGGGGATCAACCTCGGTGCCTTTACTGCTCCCATCGTGGCCGAAACCGTTTCCCAGCGGTTTGGATTCCACCCAGCTTTCTCAGTGGCTGGACTGGGAATGATCATTTCGATGCTCATCTTCTGGGGATTCCGACGATGGGTTGTGGCGGCCCACGACGTCGTTGTAGACCGTTCGAGTAACAAGCAAGGGGGTACTGGTCCAGGCAAAGCCAGTGCCATTAATGAAGTTCCGGATTCCCGGCGGATCCTGGCACTGGTGGTCATTTTCGCCCTGGTGATTGTTTTCTGGATGATCTTCTACCAGTCGGGATCCACCCTGACTTACTGGGCCAACGATAACACGGACTGGACCCGGTCCCCGGTAATCCTCCATCTCGCGTCCGTCCTCACGTTAGGCACGGTAAAGCCGGATCTCGGGAATGTTTCGGGAGTGATTTCCAATGCTATTAATCCCTTCTGGATTATTGTGCTTACCTTTCCATTAGTCACGTTCTGGGGGCATCTGGCCAAGCGTGGCCTGGAACCCTCAACCCCCACCAAAATGGCACTGGGCATGGTTTTGACGGCGGGATCGCTCTCCTTGATGGGTCTGGCTGCACTCAACGGTGGAAACGATGGGAAGGTATCACCCTGGTGGTTGATTGGGGCCTACGCCCTTCTTTCCACAGGCGAGCTAATGCTTTCACCGATGGGTCTTGCCCTGGTATCCAAGGTGGCCCCTCCACGAATCCGAGGACAGATGATGGGCGGTTGGTTCGTGGCGACAGCCATCGGAAGTAAGCTCTCTGTCATCGGTGTCTACTGGGAAGTTTGGAAGCACTCGAGCTTCTTCTTCCTTCTCGCAACCTTTGCCTTGGTTATGGCCGCCGCGTTGCTTCTTTTGTTGAGGCCTTTGAAGAAAGCTATGCCGGGAGTGTAGCCCGGACCGGTGAGGGAGAAATCATCCATTGGTGAGAAATTCGGATCACGAACAGAGACCTTCAGCCTGCAATTCGCGCTACAAAGACACAAAGGGACGAAGATAAGCCCGAGGCATGATCCTCTGCAATGCCTGGTAGGGCAAGCTCCAGGGTTCTTTCTTGGTGTCTTTGTGCCTTGGTGGTGAGGAATTGGGGTCAGTCTACCTTCAAGACCGCAAGGAAGGCTTCCTGAGGAATATCAACCCGTCCGACTCGTTTCATTCGGCGCTTACCCTCTTTTTGTTTCTCAAGCAGTTTTCGTTTGCGGGTGATGTCTCCTCCGTAGCATTTGGCAAGAACGTTCTTCTTTAGAGCCCGGACGCTTTCGCGAGCAATGATTTTGCTGCCGATAGCAGCCTGGATTGACACTTCAAACATCTGCCGGGGAATCAATTCCCTCATCTTTTCAACCAAAGCACGACCACGGGCGAAGGCTTGTTCCCGATGAACAATGATCGAGAGGGCATCGACTGGCTCCCCGGCAACCAGGATATCGAGTTTCACAAGAGGCGATCGCCAATAACCGGAGAAATGGTAATCCAGCGAGGCATACCCGCTCGAGACGGACTTGAGGCGATCATAGAAATCCAACACGATCTCGTTGAGGGGAAGCTCATAAGTGATCAGGACCCTTGTCGGTGACACGTAATCAAAGCCCTTCTGAACCCCTCGTTTCTCCTCTGCCAGTTTCAAGATCCCCCCAACGTACTTCTCATTAGTCAGGATTAGAGCTGTAATAACCGGTTCCTCAATTCCTGCGATTTCTGAGGGATTTGGCATCTTGGTGGGATTGTCAATTTCCAGTGTTGTGCCGTCTGTTTTGGTGACCCGAAACCTGACTCCCGGAGCCGTAGTAATCAGTGATAGACTAAATTCGCGTTCCAACCTTTCCTGGACGATTTCCATGTGCAGGAGGCCAAGAAACCCGCAACGGAAGCCAAAGCCCAGCGCCAAGGAGGTCTCGGGTTCATAAAAGAAGGAGGAATCGTTGAGCCGGAGTTTCTCCAGGGCATCTCTCAAGGCTTCGTATTGATTGGGCTCGACGGGGTAGAGCCCGGAAAACACCATAGGCTTTATCTCCTGGAATCCGGGGAAAGGATCTAGTGTTGGATTCGAATCCTCGGTAATCGTGTCGCCAATCTTGGTGTCTGCTACCCTTTTGATGTTGGCAACCACAAATCCCACTTCGCCCACGGAGAGCTGGTCGATATTTTGCAGTTTGGGGGTCAAGACTCCCACTTTTTCGATATCAAAAACCTGGCCGTTAGACAATAATCGGATTCGCATCCCTACCTTTAGTGTTCCATCGATTACTCGAACCAGCACAATCACACCTCGGTAGACATCGAACCAGGAATCAAAAATCAAGGCCTTAAGCGGGGCTTCGTAATTGCCTTTAGGCGGGGGAATGTCACGGACAATCGCCTCCAGCACCTCGCTGATTCCCTGGCCATGCTTGGCGCTGACCAGAAGTGCATTATGGGTATCCAGTCCTATGATGTTTTCGACCTGCTGCTTGATCCAGGCCGGATCGGCATTGGGCAGATCGATCTTGTTGATAACGGGAATAATGGCGAGGTTGTGATCCAGTGCCAGGTAAGTGTTTGCCAGGGTCTGGGCCTCGACTCCCTGGGAGGCGTCTACGACCAGCAGAGCCCCCTCACATGCTGCCAGACTCCTGGAGACTTCATAGGAAAAATCCACATGGCCCGGGGTATCGATCAGGTTCAATTCATAAAGCTCACCATTCTTACTTTGGTAGTTCAACCGCACAGCATGGGCCTTGATCGTAATTCCGCGTTCCCGTTCCAAGTCCATGTCGTCAAGGACCTGCTCCATCATTTCCCTTTGAGAAAGGGCGCCGGTCAATTCCAGAAGGCGATCTGCCAGCGTTGACTTTCCATGGTCAATATGGGCGATGATCGAGAAATTTCGAATATGAGATCGATCCATAGTCAAATATCCCACTAAAGGCTGGCTGGCAGATACCCGGTGACGATTTCGTCAGCACGGCCTTTCCTCTAGAGTAAAACAGGTTATTATATCCAATCGCCTGCAAATTGATGAGCAGGATCCGCAGGAAGTGAACACCTGAGATGGCGCTGGAGTGAATACTTCCCCCTCCCCCTCAACTCCCTCAGCCAGCAGCAGTCAAAGTAAAGCATTGGACCCAACGCGCCCCATGGGATTGACCTCATTCAAGAGGGCTGAAGAGGCGAGGCAGGTGGAATGAAAAAGCCTTAGAGGTTTATCCGGAGCTATGTAAGCTGGGGCTGGCGTCGCGTGCAAGCAGGGAGGCCCCGATCACGCCTGCAGACGGCCCAAGTTGGCTACATACGATTTGGCAATCTTCAAAACACGGAGATAAGACTCGCCGGCGGACTTCCTCAATCGTAAGCTGGAGCAACACGTTTCCTGCACCGATGACTCCTCCGCCCAGAATCACCAGCTCCGGATTGAGAAAGTCAATCAGATTGGCTATGGCCAAACCCAGGTAGCGAGCTACTTCTCCTACGATGACGATAGCCATGGGGTCACCTAGAGAGGCTGCTGCTGAAACATCTTGGGCGTTGACAGGCCGATCGGTAATAATCTGCAGGGCAGAGGATGGGTTCAAGTTCAAGCGCTCTTCTACGCGCTGGGCGATCGACGGGGCGGAAACGTAAGCTTCCAGACAGCCCGTTCTCCCACAGAAGCAGGCCTTCCCATCCGGAACGACGCTAGTGTGTCCGAGTTCCCCGGCATATCCTCCGACTCCTCGATAGATCTGTCGATTCAAAACAATAGCGGCTCCCACACGCGTGCCGATTGAGATGTAAATGAAATTCGTAACCGATGTGGCTGCTCCCAGCCACATCTCGCCGTAAGCCCCAGCGTTGGCATCGTTCTCGATGACTGCCGGCCATCCCAGCTGGTCCGTCAGGATCTCCTTCAAGTGGATTCCGTTCAAAGCGGGGATGTTGGGAGAAAGGCTGATAACGGAGTCCTTGGCTGAAATAAGGCCTGGGAATCCAACTCCAATTCCCATAACCTGTAATGTGGGGTCAGCCAGCTTCAACTCGTTGGCCAGCGAGACGATCTGCCTGATCAGACTGCCCAGGTCATTCCTTTGGACGTCTTGATGCCGTTGAGCCCAGACCTTACCGTCGACACCGACCACGCCGGCTTTAATATAGGTCCCGCCAATATCCATCCCTATGAAACATTCTTTAGTACGGTCTGCGAGGTTCATATTAGCTTGGTCAGTTCCGGAAGCGCATCACACTTCAAACGAAAAGGCATGGACCCTCCCTCATCGAAGGACGACAACTCACTCTGTCACGCTCTGCCCCTTTCGTGAGAATACAGTTTTGGAGGGCCGTACTCCGTGAAGCCGATGGTTCTTTTCTATTCCTCTGGCCTCGTGGAACTCGGCCCTCCAGCATTTTCATCCGCGGTGATGAACTTGAAAAGATCATGTGGCACTTTCATGATTTCGGCACCCGATTCCGCTCGGCGGAGAAGAAGGAGGGAACGACCGCGAGATGTAAAAGTAGCCCAGGACCCACTTGATGTCAAACAATTTGAGGGTCTTCAACCCCTGAATCCGCGCTTGAACTCCCATTTGATCCAATGCCGCGAAGAGCCTCGACCTTGACACCAGGCCGGCTATAATGCTACAACCCCCCGTTGATCATGGATCCTGCCCAACTCTTCGTAGCGAATCACAAGGAATCTGACTATGGCTCAAAACGGGAGGGAAGTACCTAAGAACGGTGCGAAAATTACCTATGAAAATGGACAACTGGTCGTCCCGGACAATCCGATTATCCCATTTATAGAAGGCGATGGAACCGGAAGAGACATCTGGCGAGCTGCGGTTCGGGTGTTCAATGCGGCCGTTCGCAAAGCCTATGATGGAAAAAGAATGATCTGCTGGTATGAGGTGTTTGCGGGGGAAAAAGCCCACAAGATGATGGGAGAGTGGCTCCCTGAAGACACAATTGCTGCCATAAAGGCGTTTCGAGTGGCTATTAAGGGACCGCTGACCACGCCGGTGGGAGGGGGGATCCGCAGCTTGAACGTGACTCTGAGGCAGATTCTCAATCTTTACGCCTGTGTTCGTCCGGTTAAGTATTACCCGGGCGTTCCTTCACCGGTATTGCGGCCGGAAAAGATGAACGTGGTTATCTTCCGCGAGAATACTGAGGATGTCTATGCCGGGATAGAATGGCAGCAGGGCAGTGCTGAGGCAAGAAGAGTAGTTGAGTTTTTGGAGAAGGAGATGGGCAAGAAAATCGCAGCAGATTCCGGTATCGGGATTAAGCCCATTTCCATGACGGCAACCAAAAATCTCGTCAGGCGTGCGATTCAGTATGCTCTCAAGAACAATCGCAAGGTTGTCACCTTGGTGCACAAAGGGAACATCATGAAATACACGGAAGGTGCATTTCGAGATTGGGGTTACCAGGTGGCCAGAGAAGAATTTCCCAGTTTGACTGTGACGGAAGAAGAGGCTTCAAAAGCCCAATCCAGTCGAGCCAACGAAGGCAAGGTCTTGATCAATGACCGGATTGCCGACTCTATGTTCCAACAGATACTGACTCGAGCCGGTGAATACCATGTGCTGGCCACCCCAAACTTGAATGGAGACTACCTGTCAGACGCTTGTGCAGCCCAGGTGGGTGGATTGGGCATTGCTCCAGGTGCAAACCTGGGAGACGAGTATGGGGTATTCGAGGCGACACATGGGACGGCACCTAAGTATGCGGATCAGGACGTGGTCAACCCGGGTTCGATGATCCTGTCTGGCGTCATGATGTTCGAACACATAGGGTGGTTCGAGGCCAGCCGACTCATCGAAGCAGCTTTTTCCAAGACTATCCTCGAGAAGAAAGTGACGTATGATTTGGAGCGGTTGATGATTGCGGCGACCCGTGTGAAGACAAGCGAAATGGCTGATGCTATTATTGCGAATATGTGAGTCCGGCGTTTCGGCTGAAAACGGTTGTTTGCTCGAATGCTCTTGGGATCTCGAATTGCTAAAACTATAACGATAAGGAGTTTCCACCATGCTCAGAAAAAAAGTAACGATTATCGGAGCTGGAAACGTTGGGGCCACTATCGCTCAACGCATTGTCGATCGGGAAATGGCAAATGTGGTCCTGGTGGACGTCGTCGATGGACTGCCCCAGGGAAAGTCTCTGGACCTGCTCCAATCCGGACCGGTTGAAGGGAACGACTGCCAAATCATAGGGACCAACGATTACCGCCAGACGGTGGGTTCTGACATTGTGGTGATCACGGCCGGACTTTCCCGCAAGCCGGGGATGAGCCGAGACGACCTGCTCATAAAGAATTACGAAATAGTTAAGGGTGTGACCGAGCAGGCGGTCCAATATTCCCCTCATTCTATTCTTATCGTAGTCAGTAACCCCCTGGATGCCATGGTCCAGACGGCGTTCCGAGTCTCGAAGTTCCCCAGGGAGAGGGTTGTCGGAATGGCCGGGGTCCTGGACGCGGCCCGATTCCGGACATTTATTGGCATGGAGCTCAAGGTCTCTGTCGAGAACGTGCATGCTGCCGTGCTCGGCGGGCACGGCGACACCATGGTTCCGCTGCCTCGCTACTCGACTGTTGCCGGAATCCCGATTACGGAGCTGTTGACCAAAGAGAAGATCGATTCGATCGTGCAAAGAACACGCAAGGGTGGAGCCGAAATCGTGGAGTTGCTGAAAAGCGGGAGTGCTTATTACGCGCCCTCAGCTGCCACCGTAGAAATGGTGGAATCAATTCTAAAGGATAAAAAGAAGGTTCTCCCCTGTGCCGCCTACCTGGACGGGGAATATGGTATCAACGGGCTCTTTGTGGGAGTCCCCGTTAAACTGGGAAACAACGGTGTTGAAGAAATCTTTCAAATGACATTGTCTGCAGACGAACACGAAGCGCTTAAGCGGTCTGCAGCCGCGGTCAAGGAGCTGTGCGACATCATTAAGGTCTAGGTTTGATCACTGCCTGGGAACCTGCAGGTTGAGTTTGATCAGCTCCGTGGCTTCCGGACGATCAAATACACGCCCCGGAAGGATCTTCTTAATGATGATCCGGAACAGACCGAAGAAGATTCCTGCGATCAAGGCAATAGACAACATGACTCCGGTGTAAAGGAAGATGTTCAGCATCATTTTGGCGACACCCAAAGGCTGAGTCTTGGGGTCCCAACTCACCATGGAGGCATACGAGATCCGGTCCAGAAGTGTCGTAGCGGCTTCGGCGGACTTTGTGCCAAAAACCAAGACCGCCAGGGGGCCCTCTCGTTTATAGAATGCAGGTTGGTTAAGATTCTGCGCAGCGAAAGTTTGATAGCCGCTCTCCAAGAATTTTTTGGCTAACTGTTGTGTGGGATAGGTGATGAGCAGAAGGGTAGCTGAGTCCCCCGGAAACTGGTAGTCTGCCACGACTGCTTCGGCCCCATTTGCGAGTCCAAAAATGTCTTTGTCCCCCAGCGGCGGACATTTTCGGCTCAATGCCTGCATACCGAGTACAAAGACTGTGCTATTCCTCACAAGGTTCTCCCTCGGCAACTGTGCAACCACGGCGGGTGTCAGGTAGGACGTGGGGAGCAAATGAGATATGGCATTCCCGACTCGAAGCAGACCCGCATGCAAGGAGGCTTGATTTCCTCTGGCCGTCAGCCGAATGAAATACCGGTTCTGGGCGAAGATGATTGAGTGTTCCAGGTCCTGGCCAATATTGCCGATCCTCTCAAGAGGTTTGCCGTTCCGGTCTCTGGTAAAGGTAAAGTAGCCATAAGCAGCGGCTGAGTCCATCATTTCGAAGATTTCGGCGCTGATTCTCCCATCCTGTTCTGCGAAATCCTGTTCGAATACTCTAACAAATCCGTATTCGCTTAGAACATTGGAATCCCTCCCCGATGATTTCAAGTAGGCTTCTGCCTCGATGGTTCGACCCCGGTCGGCGGCCTCCCAATGAGTTAAGGCAGGAATTGAATCCAGAATACCCAGGGGTCTTTGCGAGTCGCTATTTGCGATCCGTAGGAGCGACAATAAACTCAAACACACAAACAGGATTCTCTTCATAAAGACGCCGTGATCCCTCAGGGAGGCAAACCGGAAAACGGGGCTCGGCTTGAGCCAATGATCGTGCCGTCGGTAAGGCCCCGTCCTTCCCTTTCGGCCTTTATTTTAGTCTAACAGAGAATCTCTTGCTCAGGATTTTTTCGGCGTGCGAATTCTACCGCTTAAGTTGAAAAACCCTCCTCCTACCCTGCAATTAGAGCCATTGATGAGTTTTGCACTTTCTTTCCGATCAGAATTCAGCAATTCTATTGCGGTAATGTACCTCCGGCTATATAATTATTAAATTGGTTGTCGACCCAGATTTCTGAACGCCCACAAGACCGTTGTTGAATTTGCGCTGCCTTCGAATTCGACCCGAGCTCAGAGAGTTGAGGTGCCAATTGGGGTAGAGGAGCGCGCTTCACCCAGGGGTGATTTAAAAGGAATTGGGTCAAAAAGTGATGGTAAGCGACCCATGCGGCTTTTTGTTGCCCGGACGTACGAGGGAAAAGGGAGAAACCAAAAATGCTGGCGGCGAATCGATTGACAGGAACGGGAAGTGTTCAAGTCCTCCTGATGAGTGTCTTGGTATTTCTCCATGTAGCTCAAGGTGCAGGCCAAGGTTCCAGAGAAAA
>DATKMG010000345.1:0-5750 GCA_035541995.1 Terriglobia bacterium | reverse complement strand
TGATGGATCGGAACAGATCGAAATTCATGACTTTGTAAGTCCTGGAAAGCGAAGACTCCCCATGAATACAGAATGGACAGCGCAAGGAGCAGGCTGAAGCCGGGTCCAGACACAGGCTAATGGGGAAGCCCTCAACGCTGGCAACACCGGCCTCCTGCTCTCTGAGTACCCGGAACAGATTCTCGTACTTTTTTTCGATCTTGCCATTCATAGAGAGGCGGAGGAGCACACCCTAAGATAGACCGATGAGGCCCGGACTGGCAACCCGATCCGCGAGTTCGCCTTTGCTCGATGGTTCAGTAGGCATTCTAACAGCCCAGTCAATAGCGTGAGGGGGTCCAATTGAAAGTGCGACACTTTGAATTGCACCCAGCGTCAGGCTAGACATCGATAAACAATCTTGCTAAGCTTTCTTTGCATTTCTCCCCGTTGAGGAGGATCTCATCATGGCCACCCGTTTGCAGGAACAACGAATGTCTCCCCGGACAAAAGTAAGTTGGCCATTGGAGTACACTGGAGTTTCCAGAATTCAAGGTGTGATTCATGAGGGAACCAAGCTGGCCGACTATAGTCAAAATGGAGCCTGCTTCTTGACCATGTGCAACCTTGAAGTGGGGATGAAGTTGAACATGCACATCACCCTGCCAGTCAGGATGGCCCGCACCTTGCAACTGCAGGGGATCGTCGTTCGCATCGATGACGCGGCAGACATCGGTGGTCTCTTCAAGGCTGCAGCAGTGCGCTGGGTACCTGGCAAAAGCAGGGTCATCACTCGTTTGCAGGCCGTGCATCGCGAAGACGGAAAGGTCTCTGCTCACTAGGGGCAGACCAGCCGCAAGAACCGTGCACCCATCAGGGTTCGCTCAGATGAAGCATCTCGATTGGGGATTGATCCCGCAGGAACAGCTCAACGACAAGCTTTCGCGCAAATTTATCTCCGGCGAAAAGATTACCGTCGCCCAGTTGTTTCTCCATAAGGGTTGCCTGGTCCCCGAGCATAGCCATGAGAGTGAGCAAATCTGCCTGGTAATGAGCGGTTCCCTCAGGTTCTCTGTGGAAGGGAAAATTCAACTGGTTAAGTCGCACCAGATGATTCAGATCCCTTCCAATCTCCGGCATTCAGTTGAAGCGCTGGAAGATTCGATGGTTTACGACATCTTTTCACCGATCCGTCAGGATTGGATGGAAGGTGATGATAGTTATCTGAGGAAATAGATCGTTCTTCCTCTAATTCGATCTGGGCGGCTTGGGTCCTCCCGGCGATCTTGCCGTGTTCTTTCCCAGGGATTTCCTCCTGTGATGCCAGGGGCTTCCCCTACCGGCGGGAGGGGAAGAAGTCCGGTCAAAATAGACCATGGAGTTTGATGTGGCTTCTGCCAATTGCGAGGTGCAACCATGATTAAGAAGCTGTTCACTGTAGGCTTGTCTGTTGTTGTCCTGTCTTCAGTAGTGTCCGTAGTTTATGCCCAGCGGAATCCGCGTGGAACTGCTAAGTTCGACAAGGGTGGGAAGTTTGTTATGGTCGAGTATGGTCGACCTTCGCTCAAGGGTCGAGATATGCTTGGACAGTTGGCGCCCGGTAAAGCCTGGAGAATGGGTTCTGACAAATCGACTACCTTCACCAGCACCGCAGACCTGTCTTTTGGAAAGGTAGCGGTGCCAACGGGATCCTACAGTCTGTGGCTGAAGAAAACCGGCGATAAGGAGTTCACTCTGGTGTTCAACAAAGCTACCGGCCAGTGGGGAACAGAACACGATCTGACGCAGGATACGTATTACGTTCCATTGACTACGACCACGGCCTCTGAGAAAGTCGAGATGTTCACTATTGAATTCAAGGAAGCGGGGAAGGGCGCGGAGATCCGACTCCTGTGGGATACCTCCATCCTTTCGGCTCCCTTCACCATGAAGTAACGCCTTTCTGAGCATGAGATAGCTTGCTGTGAAGTGCAAGAATGCCGTCCCGAGAGAAGTCGGAATTCCGGCAGACTGTCGAGGACGCGAAGCTACGTGTCCGAAGAGGCCGCCCGCACAGGGCAGGGCGTGCCGACCTTTCTTGCACCCCCAACTTTCCAAATTGCAGGCATAAGTTCTAAGTGTGTTTGCGGCATCCGGGGTGGCTACTCAAGCCGAGGATGTGTCACATTATGCATTCAAAAATCAATTTTGTAGCTGTCGACCTGGGAGCTTCCAGTGGCCGGCTGCTGCTGGCTCGCTGGGATGGGGCCCGTTTTGAACTCGAAGAGCTGCATCGTTTTGAAAACGGTCCGGTCAACATCCATGGACATCTTTACTGGGATGTTCTGCGGTTGTGGAATGAAATCATGGCTGGACTGGCTCGGTTTGCCTCCCTTATGGGCCAGCCCCTGGCGGGCGTGGGGGTCGACACATGGGGAGTCGACTTTGCCCTTCTCGACCGTGCGGGCCAATTGCTTGGGAACCCTTCCCATTACCGCGACAGCCGGACGGATGGTATGATCGAGTTAGCCTTCCAGCGGGTTCCACGCCAGGAGATTTTCCGGGAAACCGGCATTCAGTTTCTACAGCTGAACACGCTTTTCCAGCTCCTCAGTATGGTTGTGGCACGCGATCCTCGGCTCGAGACGGCGGAATCCATGCTGATGATTCCGGACCTGATCCACTACTGGCTAGCCGGCGAAAAGGCAGTGGAATACACCATTGCCACCACCAGTCAAATGCTCGGCTGTGTTGACAGATGCTGGGCCAAAGGGTTACTGACTCAGCTGGGCATTCCTTTCCGGTTCTTATTGCCACCCGTGGAACCGGGCACCTGCATTGGGGATCTCCGGCGCGAAATCCTGGCTGAGACCGGATTGCAGGCCTCTGCCCCCGTCATTTCACCAGCCAGTCACGACACAGCGAGTGCGGTGGCGGCCATCCCGGGTTTGGATCCCGACAGCGCATACATCAGCAGCGGGACTTGGAGCTTGATGGGAGTGGAAGTCCGCGAACCTATCATCAACCAGCAGTCCTTGGATTTAAATTTCACGAACGAAGGCGGCATCGATGGTACCTATCGATTCTTGAAGAACATCGCAGGATTATGGCTCTTGCAGGAAAGCCGCCGTCAGTGGCAACGCGAGGGTCACGACTACTCCTGGGATGATTTGCTGGAATTGGCTTCTCAGTCCAGACCCTTTCAAGGCTTGATCAATCCCGATGCCGCCGAATTCTTGAGCCCGGGGAACATGCCCGAGGGAATTCGATCTTTCTGCAGCGTAACCAACCAGACTGCTCCAGAGAGTGTAGGAGCGGTCGTCCGTTGTTGCCTGGAAAGTTTGGCCCTGCGATACCGATGGGTTCTGGGGGCTCTTGAGAATTTGACCGGGCGGAAACTCCAGGTCTTGCGCATTGTCGGAGGCGGGAGTCAAAACCGACTGCTTTGCCAATGGGCCGCAGATGCTTGTGACCGACCGGTAATAGCGGGTCCTGTGGAAGCGACCGCCCTGGGGAATGTCATGATTCAGGCTATCGCGACCGGCCACCTTTCTAACCTGAAGGAAGGCCGCGAGAGTATTGCGGCTTCTGCGGGCCAAGTTCATTACGAGCCCACTCATAATTCGGAATGGGATGAGGCTTATGGGCGGTTCTGTCGCCTGATTCAACCGGCTTGACCTTACTTCCAGCAGGAAAGGAGTCTAACTCATGTCTTCTTATTTGATACCCAAATTAACGGAATTGCCTCCTCCGAATCCAAACGAAGTGCTGCTGGTGGCGAGTGGAGACCTGCGGCAGTCTGCCAACCAGGCCTGCTGGCCTGCTCAGGCGGAGATGGAGTCCCAGGTCTCGGCTGCTTTCGCGGGCGAGGGCATACGGGTCAAGCGGGCCCATCCTTATGACCCGCGCCTCGGTCATGGATTTATCTGGAACCAACGGATGGGAATGGATGTCTTCGCCGACATTCACCCGGATGCAAAGGTGATCGTGGCTGAAGCAGTCTGGCAATATAGCCATCACGTGCTGGCCGGTCTTCGAAGTCATCGGGGGCCCATTCTAACTTGTGCCAACTGGTCCGGGCAGTGGCCGGGGTTAGTCGGGATGCTCAATTTGAACGGATGTCTGACCAAGGCTGGAGTTCCCTACAGTACGTTGTGGAGCGAAGATTTCAGGGACGAGTTCTTCCTCAAAGGGATCCGCCAATGGCTGAAGGATGGGAAAGTCACTCATGACGCCGGCCATGTCAGAGAGGTCGATCTGCGGGCCCTTCCAGTTGGAGAGGTTGAATTAGGGCGGGCACTTGCCCGCCAGTTGCGGCGCCAGAAGGCCATTCTGGGAGTTTTTGACGAAGGCTGTATGGGGATGTATAATGCCATCATCGAGGACGAATTTCTCAATCCCTTGGGAGTGTATAAGGAACGGCTGAGCCAGGCGGCCCTGGTGGCGGCCATGCGCGAGGTTTCCAACCAGGAGGCGCAGGCTGTGCGGGACTGGCTGGATCGAAAGGGCGTCACATTTGTGACCGGGCCTGACCCGGAGACCGACTTGACTGACCCACAGATCCTCGAGCAATGCAAAATGTATATCGCCGCTGTGCGCATGGCCCACGAATTTGGCTGCGATGCCATCGGGATTCAGTATCAACAAGGGCTCAAAGATATGGCACCCGCTTCCGACCTGGTGGAAGGACTTCTAAACAATGTGGAGCGTCCGCCAGTGTTCGATTCGAATGGTCAGGAGCTTTATGCGGGGCGGGCTGTGCCTCACTTCAACGAAGTCGACGAGTGCTGCGGGCTGGATGCACTGGTGACAAATCGCCTCTGGACCGCGATGGGGATGGATCCAGCTACGACCTTGCATGATGTGCGCTGGGGGGATTGGTACCGAAGCAATGGCAAGTCCGAGTACATTTGGGTTTTCCTGATTTCAGGGGCGGCCCCAGCCTCCCATTTCATTGGAGGGTATCATGGAGCCAGCAGCGAACGGCAGCCTCCCATGTACTTCCGCCTGGGAGGAGGAACCTTGAAGGGCGTCAGCAAGCCGGGAGAGGTCATCTGGAGCCGGATTTACATCGAAGGAGGCATCCTCCAGGCAGACATGGGCCGGGCCAAGGCCGTCGAACTTCCACGGGCTGAGACTGAGCGCCGCTGGAAAGCAACCACCTCACAGTGGCCTATCATGCATGGCATATTGCCCGGCATTACACGAGATCAATTTATGGGGCGCCAAAAGGCCAATCATGTTAATGTAGTCTATACAGACACCCCGGAAATGGCAGAGAAAGCACTGGCCGCCAAGGCCGCAATGCTCTTGGAAATGGGGGTAAAAGTTTATCGTTGCGGCAACTGAGGAAACCGCTGAGGGAAGGGGTACCCGGGTGCCGTAACGTTTGACCAGTGACCTTTCGATTGGTCGTGAGGTCAATGCAAGCGGGTCCCAGACGAACCGTTTTCTGATTCTGGTGCAGGTCTCCCTATGGGCGCGATGGCGCGGAGAATCCGGATCCTGTTTCTATTGTCGGCTGCCTGTTTGTTGTCCGTGAATACGACTGCTCAAGACAACGGCCGGTACTTGATGTCAGTTCGTGCCGGCTTGCTGACATTCGTCGAAGGGAAGCCCACGGTCACAAGACCTGCCAGAGGAAATCACAGCGGTAAGATGCTGGAGCCCGGCAATCGTCTCGAGACCCACAACGGTGACAAGGTGGAAATTGAGCTGGGACCGGAAAATTACCTTCGCGTCGGGGAGGGCACGCAAGTTGTAGCGGATCGCACGGGTCTTGACCGAATTCA
>DATKMG010000344.1:0-2830 GCA_035541995.1 Terriglobia bacterium | reverse complement strand
GCGCCAAGCCGTCGGTGACCACCCACTTTCCATCCGGAAACCAGTCAAAGCCGGCCCCAGGCGAAGGAAAAGCAGATGGACCGACCTCCCCCACGATCCGCTCCTGTCCCCCAATGGCAGGGACGATGATGAAGGTCCGACGCTCCTTCGTCACCCGGATGAATCCGACGAAGCGTCCGTCCGGAGAGAAGACAGGGTGGACGTCATCCGCCGGGTCCGTGGTCAGGCGTACGTAGTTCGAAAAGCCGATCAGCTTGATGTAGATATCCGTGTTGTCCTGCTTCTCCCCGTTCCAGGAAAAAGCCACTTGATTGCCATCAGGCGAAAAACTTGGGTTTCCCTCAGAACCCGGGTAGCTGGTGAGTGGTATCAATTCGGGAGACAACGCCGGTTTTCCAGATGTCCCATGGAAGAACCAGATTCCTGCAGCCATTGCCATCACAATCAGTACGACACCTGACCAAATCCAGGTCTGCTGGCGGTTGAGGGCCGATTCCCCCGGGCGATCCCGTCCTAGCCTGCCCGAGTCGGAATCTTCCTTCAACTCCAGGAGGGCCACTTTCAGATCAGCCATGGTTTGGAAGCGCCGCGCCGGGTCCTTCCGCAGACAACGGTTGATGATCTTCTCCAGATCCTGGGGAATTCCTGGAACTCGTTGGCTAACGGGAGTGGGTTCCTGTTTCAAGAGAGCCGCGAGCGTGGACATTTTGGAGTCACCTTCGAATGCCTTCTGTCCGCTCACCATCTCGTAAAGTACCGCCCCGAAGCTGAAGATGTCTGACCGGGCATCGACCTGCTTTCCTTCCGCCTGCTCGGGAGACATGTAGGAGACTGTTCCTATAATCATCCCTTGTTCCGTCAGGGACTCTAACGTCCGTGTCTCACCTTCTCCTCTCTCCACTTCCGTCAGCTTCGCCAGACCGAAGTCCAGGACCTTGACGTGCCCCTCCTCGGTCACCATCACATTTCCAGGTTTCAGGTCCCGATGCACGATTCCTGCCCTGTGGGCTGCCGCCAGCGCGTCGGCCATCTGGATGGCCAGCTTGAGCATCTCATCGAGTCGCATCCCCTTGCGCGGGATCCGCTGATCCAGCGTTTTGCCGGCCACGTACTCCATGACGACGAAATCAACGCCGCTCTCGCTCCCGATATCGTGAAGGGTGATGATGTTGGGATGGTTCAGTGCCGAGGCTGCACGGGCCTCTTGAATGAATCGCCGCTTGCGTTCCGGATCGCTCAACTGGTCTGGCGGTAATACCTTGACGGCTACAGACCTGTTCAGCCGTGTATCGCGCGCCTTGTAGACGACGCCCATGCCGCCAGCCCCCAGTAGGGAAAGAACCTGGTAAGAGCCAAGCTGGTGACCCAGCAAGGACCTGGGATTCTCGCGAGCTATCATCTTGGCCGCGACCTCCACGGCAGGCTGTTCGATAAAGCGGTCCCCGCGCGTGTCATACTTAAGCAAAGACTCTACTTCTCGCCGCAGTTCGTCATCGCCGGCACAGGCCTGGTCAAGGTATGCCGCACGTCGGCTCTCTTCCAGCTCCAAGGCTGCATGGCACAACTTCTCAATTTGTTCCCAGCGGTTCATAAAAACAGTGGTCAGTGGCGAGTGGCGAGCAAATCAACTTGCCGCACGGGTACTCGGAATAAGGTTGATCATCCCCGGGCTGGCACCACTCCGCCCGTATCTGATTAACCGCTCGATTCATCGAGAGAGACCTGAATTCTTTCATCTTGCTTCGCGCTACCCTTCCCGCTTATCGCCTCTCGCCTCTCGCTTCTCCCCATGGCTCATCTGCCGAAGCAGCCACAGCTTGGCCAGCTTCCAATCCCTCGACACCGTCAGGTCTGAGACTTTCAGCACCTCGGCCGTCTCTTCAATACTCAGTCCGCCGAAAAAACGCAGTTCCACGACTCGACTCTTCCTGGGATCCACCACTGCCAGGGCCTTGAGTGCATCGTCCAAGGCCACCAGGTCAGCCTTTGGTTTCTCACTACTCACTAGGGCTTCATTTAGCGACATCCGCTGCACCTTGTTACCGCGTTTCTACTGGTGGCGAGCGCGGGCGAAATCGACCAAGATTTGGCGCATCAATTGAGCCGAGATGGCGAAAAAATGCGCCCGGTTCTGCCATGTTGCCCGATTGGAAACCAACCGTAGATAAGCTTCGTTGACCAGGGCTGTGGTTTGCAAGGTGTGGCCGGGATTCTCGAAACTCATGTAGCGGTGGGCCAGCCGATGCAGTTCTTTGTAGACCAGGGGGGTGAGTTTCTCCAGGGCCGATGTTTCTCCCTCACTCCAGGCCTGCAGTAACTGGGTGACATCTGCTGGTGAGGTTGCATCCATACGCTACCCCCGCCTTGGTTCGACTTGTTCGAGTGAAGCGATTATACACCCTTTATTGATCTCAGAAAGTTCAAAGTTGAAACGGCGCGGGTAACTCAGAACATAAAAAAAACTTCGTGCTGCCAGTTTCTGACTGCGTTTTTCGCTTTACTCAGAGTAGAGGTGCTAAATGGAGTGCCTCAATACAATCAAGTCAAAAACAAGAGGAGGATCAATAGATGTCTCAACCAATATGGGTAACTTTGCCAGGTAGTTTACTAAGGGTACATCGCAGGCTGCCAATGACCCTCGTTTGCTTATTGGGTACTATCCTACCCATCAAGATACACGCTGATGTAGTCAGCGACTGGAGCGCAGTTGCCACAACTGCGGCAGTGGTCAACGCTAAGAGGACGCCGGGTCCAGCGACTTTTGACCTGGCCTACGTTCACGCAGCGATTTACGATGCCGTCAATGCCATCGATGGACGCTATAACCCCT
>DATKMG010000343.1:0-2571 GCA_035541995.1 Terriglobia bacterium | reverse complement strand
CCTCTGCGGTACACTCTGTGCTATCCCCAACAACGGCATGTAAACGCCTGTGACAATGTGACAGAAACGGTACTGACTTGGGCTGGTCGTGAGGCGGCCGGAGTCCAGGCCAAGTAGTGTGAACAGCAGTAGCTGTAGCTGTTGAAAAAGTCCTTTTCTTCAGGATAAGGAATGACCAGAAATGTATCCGCAGTCCGAGAAGATCGTTTATAGAGCATCCTGACGCTTTGTTTTTTCGACGTGAACGCTCCGAACGAGTTTTTCAACAGCTACGGCAATAGATTATTTTGTATGTTGGTAATGCACTTGTGCCCGAGACGGGAGTTCGATGGCTACTGCGACCGAGTGGAGCCACACGCAGCTTCAGCTGATGAAACCAGGAAGCATGAGATTCTTGGTTGCTTACGTTCGGCAACAACCTTAAAATCCATGAAATCAATTAGGTAGACACCGCGGCCGGCGCTCTTCGCACAATCTGGTTTAGTTGATCACGAGCGCCCAGGTCCGACAGTCTGTTAGCGTCCACCAGGATATTGCACTCGCGGCCGCCACCTTCCGGGACGAAACGAAGGGCCTATAGTGAGTGAATCAGACCGCCGGTTTCACCGTTACGATTGCATTGGCGAACAGTCGGGTGTATGTTGAACGCGCATCGAGCTTTTGGCAATTCATGCCGGCGACGGATCCCCCGTCGGGGCAGTGCCCGAAAAGGGCCATGATAATCCTTTGCATGTTCCAAGGAGGGCAAATGCCAGAACCGTTCGAATTCAGCTTTAACATGGAGGGCGTGGATCGTAACGCCCTGCTGACCGAGGCCGCAGAGCGGTTGAATGTTTTAAGTCGCGACATGGCGGGCGATGCCAGCATAGAGGGCGATTCGCCCCTGGCAGTTCTGGTGAAGGAATTGCGAGGAGATCAGGCCGAGTTCGCCGAACTACCGGTAGTGGAAAAGATCACCGATGAGACATTTACCAGCGCCAATTTACAGATCGGTGAGAACTACAAGCAGCTCACCCGGGACCACAGTCTCTATTGTGTCAATTTTCCTGTCTATCTTCATGCTCAGCGAGGCTGGGGATTCAATAAGGTTGAGGTGCTCGTCTCCTTCAATCCGGAGGATACTAAACCCACGACTCGCCCCAAAGCGATTCGGATCCTGCCGGAAAAGAAGTTCGAGACCCAGATGCAGGGCGGGATGCACCTGGAAGTGGGAATTGACGAGAATCTGGATTTCAGCGCCAAGAGCGGAAACCTGGCGGCTCAAGCTGGCGGGGCCCAGGTTTCGGCCAGCGCCGGAGCTGGAGCGAAACTGTCTACGGGCCTCAACCTTAAGATGGGTCCTTTCGTCTACGACGTAAAAAGAGCTAAGATTGAGCACTCCGCGGTAGGACTGGAAAAGGTCTTCTGGAGACTGGATGGGGCCGAATTCTTTCAGGAAAGCGACTTCCCACTAGTCATAGTTTTGCAGGTTCCAAAGGAGACCAAGGAAGTGAAGATTGCGGCTGTTATGCATGCCTCCCGGCAATTCTCTTTCTTGACTGCTGATTTTCAGGATGCTGTGAAGGAACTCGGACGGCGCTTTCGGAACTTTTTCGAAGCGGGCGCTCCGATTCAGCACACGAAAGAGTGGGACATTACTTCGCGTTTGTGAATCTTAGAGAGGGCGAGAGCCATGGCGTCAGAAAGACCAATCACCGTCTTTCAAGTCATAGTCGGCAAAGCGGGAACTATCACAGTGGCACGAGAGCCTCGTAGTGAGGATATTCCCATCTGCAAGGTCATCATTGATAAGTTGCAGCAACGGACGACTCAGGTTCTGGTCGGCATGCTTCGCGAGGGTCGATTGAAAAGCGAGGAAGAGTTTAAGGTCCTGGGAGCCAATCTCTATCGGGTTCTGTTCGCGAACGAAATCGGGAAAGCCGTAACCGACGCCTTATATCAGCCGCTTAAACTCGTGAGAGTTGAACTGGAGTTCGACGAGGAGCAGGAAATCCTATCCAGCTGGCCTTGGGAATATCTTTACTGTCCAGAGGAGTATGGGCAGGCAGGCTCAGGGTACTTCCTTGCGGGACAAAAAAGACTAGTCCTCACCCGACGCATCAGGCTCAATGTATCGCGAAGGCAGCCCATCGACAAGCCCCCACTGAAGGTACTCTTGGTGGCCTCCGGTCCGACCGGCCACCCTATTGAATACGACAAGGTCCGTGAAGCGATTGAGAGCCCGGGCACGGAGATGATCAAGGTGACTGCCCTCCTGCCGTCTGGAGAACCCGGCAAAGCTTTGAAGGCGACATGGTCGAACTTCACCGACATGCTGGATGCCGAGGACTTTCATGCCATTCATTTTCTAGGACATGGAAAATGGGATTCCGATAAGAAAGTCGGCACGATCTTGTTTATGCGCAAGGACAACACAGCGGATCCGCGTTCCCAAGATGAGATAGCCACGACTCTGATGGGCATGTCCTCTCTCCACCTAGTGTTTCTGCAAGCATGCGAATCAGCAGAAAGCGACCCCTACCAGGCGTTCTCTGGGGTTGCCCAACAACTCGCTCAAAAGGCAATCCCCGC
>DATKMG010000342.1:0-4919 GCA_035541995.1 Terriglobia bacterium | reverse complement strand
AAAGCAACGATGAAGACGGCTGGGAGATTTACGATGATGGGAATCCCCGCCAAGTGAGGGGCTCCGGCCAGAATTTCTGCGCTGCGATGCGCGGTTCGGTAGTCCGTGGTCAACCAGGCCGGGACATCCAAGCCCAATCCGCGTAACAATTCTTTGAAGTATCCTGCCCAGCTGACAGCCACAGCTACATTACCAACGGCATACTCAATGATCAAATCCCAGCCTATGATCCAGGCGATGAACTCTCCCAAAGTTGCATATGCATAAGTGTAAGCACTTCCTGAGATAGGAATCATTGAGGCAAACTCGGCGTAACAAAATGCGCAGAAGCCACAAGCAATCGCCGTAACGAGATAGGAAATAATTAGAGCAGGTCCCGCTCCTGGGCGGTCCATTGTGCCTGCCGCAGCCGCGCCGGTTGTGGCGAAGATCCCGGCTCCAATGATTGCCCCAATCCCCAAGGCCGTCAGATCCACTGCGCTCAGGGCCCGCTTAAGCTGGAACACAGGGTCTATGGAGTCATGGATCAGTTGATCCAGTTGCTTCCTCTCGAAAATGAAACTCGGCAAAATATTCTCCTTAGGCCTTCTCCAGCTTGGCGTATTTCTTGACCATCTTTTTTAACCCATAACCTGGAAAACTGATGGTGAGCTTACATGCGTCACCCTCACCTTCGATGCGCAGAACAGTCCCAATCCCGTATTGGGGATGACGTACGGCTGTTCCATGGCTGAATCCGGAACCACCCGCCAAAGCTTTCTTACTGGGGGATAAGTCTATTTGGATTCCTCGTTTCCTATAAAACTCTTGAATACTCTCAGAAGTGTTACAAGTGGCACCCTGGTAAGCAATAGGCTTCTTCAGCGTCTGTGGAATGCCCGTACTCACCATGAGACCAGCCGGGATCTCGCGAAGAAACCGGGAGGGTTTGGTCTCACTCATACTCTCGTTGCCGAGAAATCGGCGTTTGCGCGCTTGGGTCAGAACCAGCCTTTTGCATGCACGGGTCATACCCACATAGCACAAGCGACGTTCCTCTTCCATTTCCTGTTCGGAGTCGAGCGACCGGCTATGGGGGAACAGTCCTTCTTCGAGTCCGACGATGAATACCGACGAGAATTCGAGTCCTTTGGCACTGTGTAGTGTCAATAGGGTCACTTTAGCCCTCTCGTCGTAGTCGTCGGTCTCAGATACTAGTGCCGCGTGATCCAGAAATTCGCTGAGCGCCTCCTGACGGAGCTCACTGTCTCGCGCAGCATTCACCAACTCCTCAAGGTTTTCGAGCCGCGTCTGGCTTTCTTCGGTCCCTTCCTCCTTGAGCCAACTTGCATAGCCTGATTCCAGGATGATTCTTCGGGTGAAACTGGCAGTCCGGGATCTGGCCGGATCGGAGACGAAACCCTGGATCGTGTTTTGGAATTGAGAAAGGGCGTTCAAAGACCGCAATGGTAGGGACCGTTCTTCCAGGGCAGTTTGAATTATCTCCCACAAGGAGAGACCTCTGCGCCGACTTTCCGCTTCCAGCCAATCAAGCGTGGTCTTGCCAATACCTCGTGGAGGAGTGTTAATCACTCGAATCAGACTCACTGAGTCATTCGGGTTGATGCTGAGCTTCAGGTAAGCCAAAAGATCTTTGACCTCGGCCCTCTCATAAAAACTGAAGCCTCCCACCACGCAATATTCCACGCCCTTGCGTCGGCATGCTTCTTCGAATAGTCGTGATTGAAAATTCGTACGATATAAGACTGCTATAGAGTCCGCCGGATAAGCCCTCAGGTAAGCAAGGGCCTGTTCGGCCACGAAAATGGCCTCGGCTTCACTGTCGATAGCCTGATAGAAAGTGATCAGGTCCCCACCTTTTTCTTCAGTCCAAAGAGCCTTCCCTTTGCGCGTTCGATTGTTGGATACAACAGCACTGGCGGCATCCAAGATATTCCCGGTGGATCGATAATTTTGCTCGAGCTTGATTATTCGTGCCAGCGGGAAATCCTTTTCAAAACGCAAAATATTCTGGATGTCCGCTCCTCGCCAACCATAAATGGACTGGTCTTCGTCACCCACCACACAAAGGTTTTTTCGCTGACTCGTCAACAGTCGGATCAATTCGTATTGAATGCGGTTAGTATCCTGATACTCGTCCACCATGATGTAGTGAAACTGGGTACTAAGTGCATCTAGTGCCGGCTGGTGCGAGTTTAGGACTTCCACAGACTTTAAGAGAAGATCATCGAAGTCAACAGCGTTTGCCCTCTTCAATTTCTTTTCGTAAAGGTCAAAGGCCACGGCAATCTTTTCATTCTGAGGAGCATATGCCTTCCCATACATATCCTCAGGAGATAGTCTATGGTTCTTGGCATTACTGATCTGGCTCAGAACGAAGCGGGGCGTCAGAAGCGGATCATCAATATCCATCTCCTTTAATACGTTCTTGACTAAGGTCTGCTGGTCAAGTTCGTCATATATAGTGAAATCTCTCTTGTACCCAATGGCTTCAATGTAGCGGCGCAGGATTTTCACACAGAAGGAATGAAAAGTGGAAATCCACGGGGTCCCTTCCCGTTGAGTCTGAAGGAGTGAAGATACGCGGCTCTTCATCTGTTCTGCCGCTTTATTTGTGAAAGTCATGGCCAGGATTTGGTCAGGTCGAATGCGCAGATTCTCGATGAGGTGTGCCACCCTGAATGTAATGACCCTCGTCTTTCCACTTCCGGCCCCCGCCAGGATCAGAAGCGGGCCTTCAGTGGTGACCACCGCCTCCTTTTGTTGGGGGTTGAGTCGGCGTTCTAGGTCAAGCATCGGTTGCGTTCTGAAGAATCTGCATCAAGCGTAGGAAGCGGATCCGTAATCGCTATTCTCCAGGGATATCCATGAATTATGGATCACCTTCTGGCAACAGCGTCCATGAAGAATACCCGCGTGGAATGATAATGGGATTGAAGCGAATTGACAAATGTCAACAGGAGATAAAAATCAATTCTAACATTTGACGATTCCATGCCGAACAATATGTGCTGAGAGGATTATGAAGGCGAAAAGCTTAGATAAATTGGTGGCAAAGGCCGGCGATTTGCGGACCATCTCCACGGTTGCCCAGAGGGTCCTGGATTTGATCAACGCAGACCACGCAACCGCGGGCATGCTGGGTGACGCTCTAAGCAAGGACCAATCCCTGGCCGCACATATCTTGAGGGTTGCCAACTCCGCATTTTTCAACCTTTCTAGGGAAATCACCACCCTCCCCATGGCAGTCAGTGTCCTAGGGCTAAGAAACCTCAGGGATCAAATCTTGGTGGCAATGGCAAGAGGGACCTACAAGCGGTTCGGAATGACCGAGAAGATGCTCTGGTCCCATTCGGTAGCCTGTGCTATCGCAGCCCGATTACTCGCCAAGCGCTACGTCCCCCGCCTGGCCGAGGACGCGTTTATCTGTGGACTGTTGCATGACATGGGTAAGGTAGTTCTCAACAACGAATGCCCGGCAGAATTCACGAACGTGATGATGCTCACTTACAATGAAGGCTATTCCTCCGTTCGGGCCGAACAGGAAATCTACGGCTACTCCCACACCCAGGTGGGAGCAATGATATCCCGGAACTGGAATTACCCGCCTATTATAATTGAGGTCACCTTTCAGCACCATTGTGATGAAGAATCCCGCCCGCCTGTTGAAGATCCGGATCTGTTGAAGGTTCTGGCGTGCGTTGATCTAGCTAACCTCGCCTGTAAGGCCTTGGGAATCGGTTACCGGGAAGCAAAGCCTGAAATTTCACTGGAAACACGACCCGCAACTGAATCACTTAGTATCCCCCCAGCGCATCTCATCGAACTTGTTACCCAGATCCATGAAACATACCAGAAAGAGTCGGCCGGTTGGGCTGTTTGAGCCGGGACCAGGCGAGACCCTTTTTCGTAGATCTGATTGAGCCCTCGTAATTTTGCCTAAACTCCCTCTCTCAACAAGCCGATAGAGGTTGCTGAATCCGGTGATCGATTCGGGATGACCAAATCGGCACATTATGTATTTCTACAGTCTTCTTTCGCCCACGACCACCGACAACAATCTCAGCGAATATGTCCTTAGCTGAGCATCTGCTTAACTCGGGAACATCTGGAATAGGGTTTAGCTGGTCGGCAAAAATCCCCGGGTAGCTAAGAGGTGCGACGATGAGCTTGAACCAAGAAGAAGCTCAGAAGAATCTCCGAGAATCAGAGGTCGACTTGGATAACCTCCTGACCAACTTCCTGGACCGCGAGATTGGAATTCCGCCCGAAAAGGGTGAATTGGCACCCGATCTTGACCGCAAGCTGAAAGAAACCCTTCGCGAAATCGGCATGGCCAACACCGAGTCTGGAGCTGGATTGACTGAAAGAGAGACTCCATCTCCCCTCTCCAGAACGGACTTGCCTACAGTCTCACTTGGTGACGAGGGAGTCGTAGCCGAAGACCGGCCCAGTATTCCAGAATTCATTACTCCCCTTCCGCCTGTCGTCGAGAAGTCCGAGGTTGAACCCGATAGAAACGTAACACGGAGCCCAGGCTTTATCGTTCAGGAGGCACTGCCACCAGAGAAACTAACGATCCGTTACCGTACACCGATTCTAGCTGCAGCGTTTACAGGCCTGTTGGCACTCTTAGGGATTGGTGGGTACATATGGCTCACACCCCGAAGCGGCGAGAAGCAACACGATTCCAGAATCGCCTCCCAACCGGAGATGGTGCTCGGCGGACAATCGGATGTTTCCAACTTAAGTGTCCCAGGATCGGAAACTACACAGGTTCCCTCTTCTCAAAACAGCATGCAGAGGATCGAATCGGGAAGGCCTACCACCAGCAACCAAGAACAAGTTGGAAAGGAGACGGCAGCCCCTCCGGCCGCTATCTCTCCTGCTGCTTCCTCGAACCTGGAGTCCAACCCGAT
>DATKMG010000341.1:0-10497 GCA_035541995.1 Terriglobia bacterium | reverse complement strand
CACGACAAGTCATATATTGATGACCATCCCATGGCCTTTCCCCCGGAGGGGATCCATTCAGGGGAAAGCAGATTGCGCCTGGAACAGCGAAGCATAGAAGAAAGCACGGTCCTTTTATCTTACTTTGAGCTAGACTTCCCGCTCGTCGCTGCTCGCTTCTCGTTTTTCCCCATGGCTCATCTTCCGCAGCAGCCACAGCTTGGCCAGCTTCCAATCTCTCGACACGGTCAGGTCTGAGATTTTCAGTACCTGGGCGGTCTCTTCAATACTCAGGCCGCCGAAAAAACGCAGCTCCACCACTCGACTTTTCCTGGGATCCACCACAGCCAGGGCCTTGAGTGCATCGTCCAAGGCCACCAGGTCAGCGCCTGCTTCCTCAGCACTGACCATGGCTTCATCCAGCGACACCCGCTGAACCTTCCCCCCTCGCTTCCACTGATGCCTGGAGCGGGCGAAATCAACCAGAATCTGTCTCATCAGCTGCGCAGAGATGGCAAAAAAGTGAGCCCGGTTTTGCCAGCTGGCCCGGTTGGAAACCAGCCGAAGGTAAGCCTCATTCACCAGAGCCGTGGTCTGCAAGGTGTGACCCGGATTCTCGAAACTCATGTAGCGATGCGCCAGCCGATGCAGTTCTTTGTAGACCAGGGGGGTGAGTTTCTCCAGGGCCGATGTTTCACCCTGGCTCCAGGCCTGGAGCAACTGAGTGACGTCTGCTGGTGAGGTTGCAGCCATGGGCTACCCCTGCGCGGAACGACTTGTTCGAATGAACCGATTATACACCCGGATTGGGTTCAACAAATCATAAATGTCCTGGCTAAATATGTCGGTATTGGGACCAGGAAAGTACATCCTATTCGAGACAAGAAACCTTAGCCCCCCCCGGACAGGGAAGCTGTGAAAAAATTCAAAGGTAGGGACGCGCTGCCGCGCGTCTCCAATCGAAAAATAAAGCCGGACGCGGAGCACCGCGTCCCTACCCAATCCGATCGATGCGACCGAGGGAATTTTTTCACATCTTCAGGGTTAGAGATGTCATGTCCAACCTCCAGTTCAGCACACTGGCAGAGGGACTCTGCTACTCAGAGACCCAGGCCTTGAAATCTTCCTCATCGGGCATTTGCCTGAAGCCCCTCGTTGCCAGCTTCTACGGTCTGCTACGGCATGTAATCCCCTGCAGCCTGTCAGCACAAAAAAATCTGTCCGTCATGTAGGACAGTGACCTCCGTTTCCGCTTTATGTGGTTAAGGCAGCTGGGCGACTGCTGTTGGGACGCTGGCTAATCGGCCCAGAACGCCCACGGCTAGACCTGAGGAGGTAACACGCCATGAACTGGCTTTCGAATATCTTCGTGTCGGTAACGCTTGCATGTGCTCCTGGAGTTTTGTTTTCACAGAGTCATCTCCAGGATGACGAAAGGAAGGAAGGAAACCCCAGCCATGACCCGGGAAGCAAGTTAGCGGGAGCAAGTGGTTCGCAAGCTCAAGCGAAAACCGAAGAGAGGCAATCTCCAGACTTGATTCCCATTGAAGCTCTCAATGCACTGGGCCTCGCTTATCAGGACAAAGCCCAATATGATCAAGCTGAACCGCTCTTCCTCAATGCATTGACCCTTTGCGAAAAGTACCAGGGGGCTGAACAACCTCTGGTGCTTGTAGCTACCCTGAACAACCTGGCACGGCTCTATTATGATCAGGGAAAGTATGGGAGCATGGAGCCGCTAACGTGGCGCGCCCTGGCCGTAGCAGAAAAAACCTTCGGCCCCCAGAATGTCAGAGTTGCTGTCATCCTGGACAATTTGGGACACCTTTACGTTGCCCAAGGCCATTTTGCCAGGGCCCAACCCATGTTTCTGCGCGCAATTCGGATTCGCGAAAAAGAACTGGGGCCGGACCATCCCGACGTGGCTGCGGGCCTGAGCAACTACGCCTACCTTCTTTCCTGGCAAGGCAAATATGCCGAGTCCGAGAGACTGCAGCGACAGGCCCTGGCGATCCGGCAGAAAACCCTGGGTCCTTCACACCACGACTTGACCTTCAGCATGAACCGGCTGGCACAGGTGTGTCAGTTACAGGGCCGACTGGCCGAGGCCATGGACTGGTATCGTCAGGCCATCGCGGTCCTGGAAAAAACCGTAGGACCAGACCACCCGGAAATGGCCGTGGTCTTGATTAATCTGGCCAGTCTGTGCCAGGACCAGCACCGCTACGAGGAATCTCTGGACCTCTATCAACAGGCACTGACAATTACTGAAAAATCCCTGGGCTCCGATCACCCTGTAGCCGCTACCTGTATTGAGAGTCTAGCCCGGCTCTATAGCAAGCAACATCGATATGATGAAGCGGAGCCTCTTTACCGGCGGGCGCTAGCGATCCAGGAGAAGACGCTGGGACCGGATCACCCGGACCTGGCCGAAACCCTCAAGGACTATGCGGTACTGCTGCGAAGGACGAACCGTAAATCCGAGGCCAACGCTTTCGACCGCCGCGCTAAAAATATCGTGGCTAAGAATCCCGAGGCAGCACTGGCAAACCGCACCATCGATGTGCGAGCGTTAGGGCTGACATCCAGCCATGAATGAGATGGTCTTTTCTTTTCTTCGGCGGATTGCCTTTTCATAGATGAGACACTATGATTTGGCTGTTCCTGAGCACCCACCAATGGGAACAGAGCCACAGGTCACAACCGCGATGGACCAAAACCATCACCACACTTCGAGTATGCCTACGTCGGCCACATGCACGCCCGGGCACAGTGGCTTTATATCTCCGGACTCTCTCGGACCCATGGTCATACCCCTGTCGCAGACTCAAACGGCGCTAATAAACGTGTTCTCGAAGATACACTTAGCGGACGATGGCGATGGTCATGAGCGCCAAAGTATTTTCTGCGCTGTTTCCCATCAGAATTTCGATGGCGGTAAGTTGACCTCAGGTTTAAGCCCGGGCTCGACTGGCTGCTCGAACCCTGGGAGAAAGGAAGGAATCCGTGATCTCACACGGGATTTACTGGAAGGTGCTGCATTTAATCTTGTTTACCCTGGGTTCGAGTCTTGGCTTTCCAGCAATCGGCCAGGAAGTAGCCGTCTACGTGACATCGAAGGCAGGTGACCGACTGGCCCCCAAGTCTCCGCTGCATTTCGTTGAGAAGTCTGCCCGTCTTGAGTCAGGGTTTCGCCTGGACGACACAACCGCACACCAGAAGATCGACGGGTTCGGAGCCTCGTTCCTCGAAGCCGGATCGGTCTGCCTCCAAAGCCTGGACGCTTCAGCACAGGCGGCCGTCCTGCGGGCGCTGTTCGATGCCCGGCAAGGAGCCGGATTTTCCGCCATGAAGACCGCCATCGGGGCCACGGATTTTCAGTCCGCGGGTCCATTCTACTCTTACGACGATGTGCCGGGCGACCAGAAGCTCCTGCACTTCTCCATCGCGCGTGATCTCGAACCCACGGGTTTGATTCCCTATATCAAGCGTGCCCACGAATATGGCAACTTCGTCCTCCAGGCGCCCATGGACTATCCGCCGGACTGGATGCTCATGGACCTTCAAAAGAACCAGGACGTCGACCCCAAGTACTACGATGCGCTGGCCCTCTATTACCTGCGCTACGTCCAGGAGTACCAGAAGCAGGGCGTGTTTGTTGACTACGTCAGCCCGTTCAACGAACCCGGAGTCTATATGAAGATTCCTGCGGAGAAGATTCGTGATCTGATTCGGCAGCATTTAGGCCCCCTCTTCGCGAAAGAGCATGTCGAGACCAAAATCCAGGTGTGCGACTTTGGGAATCGGGGGGACGCTGCAAAAAGCCTGCCGGTCATTCTCGATGATCCCACCGTCCGGAAGTACGTCCGCAGCATTTCGTATCACGGATACGAATTCAAGGACTACCACAAGATCGCAGCCCTGCGCGAACGCTATCCGGACCTCCCGTTTTGGATGACGGAAGTGGATCACTCCTATGGCACGGATACTCCGCGCAGCCAGCCTCTTCCCCGCTACGACTATGAGGATGGGGATTTCTGGGGATCCCAGATTTTCTCCGATCTGGAAGCCGGAGCTTCCGCCTGGATCTATTGGAACATGATCCTAGATGAAAAAGGCGGCCCGTATCTGCTTTCCGAAGTCCACGGCGACGGCCCCGACAATTACCAGCACCCGGTGATCGTCATCAACCGCAAGACGAAGCAGGTGACGTACACGGCTCTTTATTACTACCTTGCCCATTTCAGCAAGTTCGTGAGACCGGGCGCCTATCGGATCCGAACGGAAGGAGCGGCGGAGGGAGTTCGCTGCATCGCCTTTAAATCACCGACGGGACAAATGGTCGCCGAGGTTTTGAATAGCCAGACTCGCCAGGTCGGGACAGAACTGCGTTGGCGAGGAAAAGCCCTCGGGATGGCCTTATCGCCGCTGTCGATCACCACGTGTTTGTGGAAAACCACTGATTGAAGCGGTGCATGACCCTGAAGCACTGGGCTAGTTTCTGTCGCGTAACTGGCTTTATTGAATACTCCTCATCCAAGAATGCTGGTGGAACGCGCGCTCCGGCGCGCGTTCATTAAGCGTGCGCGGAGCGCCCGCTCCACCCAATGGCGTTTCGGGGCAGAAACTAGCTTGGGCCTGACTTGTGAAACCTGGCCCGGGGAATTCCTGATATCACTCAGTCCAATGAATCCTCCTCGAGATGAATACGGGATGCGAAGGCTTCGCCCGATCAAACAGCTTCGCTGGTGGATTGGTGGAGTCCTCTTTGCGTCAACCGTGATCAACTTCATTGACAGGCAATCCCTGAACGTGCTGGCGCCCATCCTGAAAGCTGAGCATGGTTGGACCAACACCGATTTTGCCCTGATCCTGATAGCGTTTCGCGTTGCCTACACGATGATGCAGGCTGTAGGCGGGCGAATTTTGGACAGGTTGGGGACTCGCAAGGGGCTTTCCTTCACCGTGGCGTTTTATTCCCTGGTGGCGGCGCTGACCTCTACGGCCCAGGGTCTGCGAAGCTTCGGCATATTTCGATTCCTCTTGGGAGTCGGCGAAGGGCCCAACTGGCCGGGGGCAACCAAAGCCGTCTCGGAATGGTTTCCTGACAAAGAGCGCGGCTGGGCTGTGGCCTTATTTGACAGCGGTTCCTCGGTAGGCGGCGCCCTCGCGCCATTTATCGTGCTTTTCGCTTACCGGACTTTCCAGAGTTGGCGCCTTGTCTTCTTGATCACTGGTTCGCTGGGGTTCCTGTGGCTCCTTGTATGGCGATCCCTGTACCATTCCCCCGATCTTCACCCTCGCCTCTCTGCCGAGGAGCTTGCCTACATTCAACAGGGACGGCAGCGCTGTATCGCAACTTCGGGAGGGCCCGCCTCCGTTGGCTGGGGCCGATTGCTGCGCTACCGCCAGACATGGGGGATCGTCCTGGGGCGCTTCCTCCTGGACCCTTATTGGTATCTCATGTCGGAGTGGTTCGCGATCTATCTGGTGAGCAGAGGGTTTAACCTCGAGCGGAGCATCCTGGGGTTCTGGTTGCCTTTCGTGGCGGCGGACCTCGGAAACTTTGTCGGAGGCGCTCTGTCGAGTTTTTGGATTTCTCGCGGTTGGCCCGTGGGCCGCTCGCGACGCAGTGTCCTGCTCATTTTCGGACCGAGCATGCTCGTCCTCATTGGAGCGGCGTTTACCTCGAACTACGCCCTGCTCGTGGGTCTTTTCGGTTACGCCTCCCTGGCTTACTCGGCTTGTTCGACTATGTTTCTCTCGTTGCCGGCCGATGCTTTCCAGACTCGCGCCGTGGCTTCGGTCAGCGGACTGGGAGGAACTGGCGCGGGCATCGGGACACTGATCTCCACGTACTTGATCGGACGCATTAGCGACCGCTTCTCTTTCCAGCCCATCGTGATTGCGGCGTCGGTGATTCCCTGTGTAGCGACCGCGGTTTTTGTTTACCTTGTCCGCGCCTCCAGGCGCCCGGACCCAACGGGTGTGCTACTCGATTTTTGATTCGACTGGCATATTCCCGACTGTATTGGGGAGGGGTTTCCAAACCGCTGTCATAATCGAAACCGCGGGCAGCTTCAGTTGCAGGGAGCGGCGGACCGTGTTCAGCTCAAAGTCCACCTGCACCTGCGCGTCCGTCGGGCAATCGTTCATCAGTTCCACCACCCAATGCCAGCCACCCTTCACCTCGGGGGAGAGAAAAGCCAGGCCGCGAATCCCAGGATATTTTCCTTCCATCAGAACCCGCACCGCTCCCGGCCGCACGAACTTGCTGAAATGCCCCAGATAGTAATACAGCCCCGTGTAGGTCACCTTCTTGGTCTCCCGGTTGATAACCACCACCGGATGCTGCGCGTTGGGATCCGGATCGCGATGCACGGGGGAAACCAACCATGGCCCACCGCGCTCGTCTAGAATCATATTCCAATAAATCCACGCCGAAGCTCCCGCTTCAATGTCCGACACGATCATACTCCCCCAAAAGGTCCCGTCCTCCCAGGTGTAGTTCGGTATGGGCATGGTGCGCGGCGTCCCCGCTTCGTAGGCATGGCACACTTCCGTCATCCACAGGCGCAGGTCCTGCTGGGCCTGATGCAGCGCTGCCAGCTTGTCGAAATTTTCCGGGCCTTTCAAAAAATCATACCCATGGTAAGGCAACTCGCGGATGTATTGCCGCGCCTGCGGGTCGTTGAGTACCACGGGATAATACTTATAAGCTTCCAGCCGGACTGGAGCTTCGCTCAACATGAGCTGGTTTTCCACATTCGCCTTCTTGAACAGCGGACCCACATGATTCTTGAGCAGGTCTAGAATCTCCTTGTAATTTATCTTGGTATAGCCTCCGTCATCATTGCGAGGTTCGTTAAACAGGCTGACGTAGTCAACAAACACGCCCTGCTTCTGGTACTCCTGGACGTAGCGCAGGTAGTAGAGGGCCAGCGAGTCGTAGTACTTGGGGTCGACGTCCTGGTTCTTCTCCGCGTCAAGCAGCATCCAATCGGGCGGGTAATCCATGGGGGCCTGGAGTACGAATTTCCCATAGCGCCGGGCGCGTTTGATGTACGTGATGAGCCCGTTCGGTCCCAGGTCCCGCTGGATGGAGAAATGCTTCATCTCCACGTCGCCCGGCATATCGTCGTAGGTGTAGTAAGGTCCTGCCGACATGAAATCGGTGCCGGCCAGAGGAGTCTTCATTGCCGAGAAACCCACGCCTTGTTCGGGATCGAACAAAGCCTTCAGAACGGCTTCCTGCTCTCGCTGGGGGAGATCGTTCAGACAGACCATCCCGGCTTCAAGAAACGAGGCCCCGAATCCCACCATCTTCTGGAGCATATTTCCGGTCAAAATGTGAAAAACGGGGACAGTGGTGGGCTTTAGCTGTTCAAACCGGACGGGCCTCTTCAATGTAAGACGGTCGCCGGCCTGGGAGGATACGTAGATCTTTACTTCCTGCCCAAGCGCGGAGGCAGTCCCCAAGCACGCCAGAAATCCCCCAAACAGCCACCTTAGTGCTTTCCGTAGGAAAAACCCGCGGCCCGATTTGAACGCCAGCAGTTTCATGGTTGCTTCCCTCATTACAATTACAGCTTCGTGGCGTTAGTCCGGAAAGGATCCAAAACCGGTTTTCATCTTTCATGAAAATCACCCTTAGTAAAGGGGGTCGGCAGCCTTAGCTGCCGGGGGGTTGTCCCTTTACCGAGAAAACCGTCTTCAAAGGGGGAATCGGATACCTTTTCATCCCCCGTGGCGACCTAATAAGGTCATGGGAAAATCTCAGCACGTTTGTAAACACCCTCATACCGACTTGCGCTTGGGCCGGCCTAGGGATTGAACTCGTACGCGCCCACATCATAGCCTGGTCCCTGAGGGCGCGGCACCCCCCGAATGTCTACTGTAACGTCCTTCAGCGCGACGCCTGCATCCACCAGCGGCGAGTCCGGCAAAAGACGCAAGTCCCGAGCGATGACATTCACGAATTTCGGATCGACTCCCCAGAGATCATGGGGATAAGGGGCATGGCTCCCGAGCGTGCCGGGCGGGCGACCATCGCTCATGGCGTGCGCATTGTAGCCAATCACCATGCCCTCGGAGTCCGCGCCCAAGGCCACGTAGCTCTCCTTGTGGCTGCCCACGTCGAAGAAGGCATTGTTCTGCACGCGGCCGGACGACGGACCCTCAAGCAGAATGCCTTGGTGGGTAATCTTATAAAACGTGTTATTGACCATTTCCACCGAAGTGATGTCCGTACTTCCCAGCTTTTCCACGTGAATCCCCACTCGGACATTGATGAAAATGTTGTTTCGGAAGGTAATGTGATTGACCACTCCGGAGCCATTTTCGATCTGCGCCCCTTGCACGGGCAGAAAGTCGGTGTCTTCGGCATCGCAAACGTTCTGCTCAAAGAGCATGTCGGTTGCCGGACCCCAAGTTTCAATGCAGTCGATGTGAGGATCGAGATTTCCCAGGTCATCGGACCGGATATCATGTACGCGGTTCTTGCGAAAGATGTGGCCCGTCCCGAAGGGCCGCAGTCCGTCCGCATCCGCACCGTCATAAGCCGGCCCGCCCGGAGGGTATTGGATGATGTGGCTGATGTCGTTCCCTTCGATGAGATTCTTCACCCCCTCCACGGTGATGCCGGAACTGCTGGCGCGATAGATCCGGTTCCCTCTCACCACGTTGTACGCGGTGGGCGGAGAATGCGGGCCGCCCTCGCCCACCACCATGATCCCGTCGTGGTAAATGTCATGAATGGTGTTGTCCAGGACCTCGTTGTGCTGGCCTCGGAGGTACACTCCGTAGCTCTCCTCAATGAGTCTGATCTGGCTCGTGATTTCAAATCCTTTTACACGAATATAGTCAGCGGTGATCTTGAATCCTTCCATGACGACCTTTCCGGCCGCTTGATAGGTAATGAGGTTACCTGCCGAACCGGAGCACGTTACATGAATTCGCTCTCGATACTCGCCCTCCGACACCAGTGCCGTATCGCCAGGCTGCAAAGCGGCAGATGCCTTTTGGATGGTTCTCCAGGGTGCGTTCCGCGTTCCGGGATTGGTGTCTTGCCCCCTCTGGCCATCCACATAAAACGTGTTAGCCGAGGTGCTCGAGACGAACAAGATGGCTAATGCCAGAAACATGACTTGCATGGGAGTTCTTCTTCTACCGCTTGACGATCTTCACTCAACTGTCTCGTTTCCGCTGAAGTCCAATAACCAAGTGGAATCGTCTGACTCGCGCGCAGCGGTCGCTTATCCCGGCAGTGCTGGCGTCAAAGGACTTTGCGGGTGAAGGTTGAAAGCCTCCGCCACCTTGCAGCCGTGTTCGCCCCCCCGAATCTGCTGCATCCTGAGCTCAAAAGGATTCTTTGCTCAGGCACAACCAGTCCCTCGCCTCATCTGGCCTCAAACCTCAAAACCTTCGTTCGCGGAGCAATCTCTAAAAGCGCCACTCGCAGACTCGAACTTGTGGAGATTGAAGGCACCAGTGGGCGGCCGTCCGCCTCCGCACGGCAATCTGTCCAGTCTGGGGGCAATTCCCATTTGAGGGTCAGGGGCAAGTCGTAGATCTTCGGGTCCAACGGCCAACCAAGCGCGAATTGAACCCGCCGAGTGTCCGTTTCCGTTGCCTGGACCTCGAGTGCTTTGCGCTCTTGAATGTAGCGAATCGCATCTCCGAAGGTTGCGCACCAGATTTCGTTGTGCTGATCAAGATAAGAAGCGAGATTTTCAAAGGCTTCTCTGGACACCGCGAGCTCGTCGCCGCCCACTCCATGAAAAGTCATCACACCCCACTGGTGGGTTTGCACGGCGGGTTCCATCAACGCGAGAAGCTGAGAAAAATCTCTCCCTACCGTGCGCCCAAGGCCGTGCACGGTCAGTGGGCCCAATTCCGGGGGGTTTATTGGCACGCCGTGATCCTCTCGCGCAGCAAAATAGAACTCTGCCACGTAACCCAAATAGCGCACCTCGTTGCGCACCTGGTCCGCGATAGGTCCAAAGGTCATCGTTGCGCAAGGGTAGGCGAATGTTAGGCCGCGCTGAACTCCCAGGCGCGCGATGATATCCTGGGCACTGTCGCCTACCTCCGCCCGCATCATTTCTGGAGTGTAACCGAGAGAATTAGGCTCGATCTGTGGCAGCAAACACGGGTGGTGTACCGTGTGGCTGCCAATTTCGTTTCCCTCCGCCGCCATGCGTCGCCAGTCGTCAAGGCGCCTGCGCCACGTCTCATTGCCGGTCACAACATAGAATGTTCCGTTCAGATGGTGCTTCTTCAGAATCGGGCCGACTATGTCAAGATGGCTCGGCGTGCCGTCATCGAACGTGAGGGAAATGGCTGCCGTGCGATCCTGCGGCCAGAGGGTTACCTTCGGCAAGGAGGCACTTTGTGCCCACATAGCGGCTGGTGCGAGAAGGAAACACCACCATCTCACCGTGAGAATCAGAAAATCTGACTGGACGAGTTGTTTTGAAAAGAAGTGAAAAAAGGGTCGCAGAATATGGGTATCAAGTG
>DATKMG010000340.1:0-8020 GCA_035541995.1 Terriglobia bacterium | reverse complement strand
ACCTGTCTTGACCAGAATTGATGGCAGGAAATAACTAGAAAGGAACAACGAACATGATCGGGACGAAGAAAGGGCCTCTAGCGGGAATTTTGCTGGTGCTGATCACATTGACCGTCTCCGCTTGCGCCACAAAAAAGTATGTGAAGCAACAGGTTGATCCAGTCAGCGGATGGGTGGATGAGCTAACGGAAGTGACCAAGCGAAACGAAAACGCGATTAAGGATGTCGATAGTAGAGCACAGGCTGGGATCCAGACGGTCCAGACCCGAGCCAATGAAGTGGACCAAAAAGCCACTGCTGCGACTCAGAAGGCCGAAGAAGCCCAACAGATGGCGCAGAATAATCAGTCGCAGATTTCTAAAGTCGAAACTAATTTCAACCAAAGAATCGGCAATATCGACAGCTACAAACCCGTCGACAATGCCAGCGTGACCTTCGAGTTTAACAGTGCGGAGCTGACCGACGAAGCTAAAGCTGCATTGGACGGACTCGCCGGCAAAGTTAAAGGATCTAAGGGGTATGTGCTGGAAATCCAGGGATTCACTGATAAGACCGGAACACAGAACTATAATCTGGCGCTGAGCCAGCGACGTTCGGAGAGCGTGGTTCGTTACCTTTCTACACAACACCAGGTCCCGCTATTCCGGATGTTTATTCTTGGGTTAGGGGCCAGCAAAGAAATTGAAAGTAATCAAACGCGCCAAGGTCGGGCAGCGAATCGCCGAGTTGAAATCACGCTTTTGAGGAGTGAGATAGAAAGCCTACAAAGCGTGCCGGCAGAGAAGTAGACCTTTTATTCCCGGCGCCCGGGTAATTTGGAATCATTGATCTCCCCGCCAGACTCTCTCGCAAGCCCGTGGCCAGGCAGAAATTGGATTTACTGCCTGGCCTCCCTCCGTCAACCATTTTTGCCTCCCTTGAGCGACCAAGGTATCTGATTGCGCCTTCATTCAGGATTTCGTCTTGAATCCAATCAACAGGTACGGGACAATCGTCCAATCACATTCGGGCCCTTTCGAATCCAAGTTAACGAAATGACCTGGCGGGTGATCCCTTTTCAATATGACGAGAGAAAACAGATCCTTCCGAGGACACATCGTCAAAGGGAAGCCCATCTTCAGGCGTCATCTTTATATCAGCTCAATCCTGTTTCTGGCCATTATCGCTGTCACGAGCCTGGTCATGGTTCGCCTGGCTCTGGACTCGTTGGCCGACCGCATCAATTCTCGAATGACTTCCATTGCAGCCTTGAATGCACAGCAAATTCGTGACCTGATTCAGAGTTTGCGTGATGCTGGTCCATCCACAGAAGATCTGGCTGACAGTCGTCTCAATTCGCGGATGAAAACCTTCTTGGATTCTTTGCTGGCGGAACAAGAGGAGGTTCTCTACGTTTTCATTCAGGACATCCGAGGTGATATCCGTTGGGAGAGCATCAGGCGGGGAATGGAGCTGGAGCAAAATCATTTTTCCAGGATTCTGTTTTTCCCTAGGAATCCCCGTCCTCCATCCCTGAAACTACCCTCACTGACCACTCCTTCCGACACGTTGACCGATGTCATAGAACCTATTGTCCTGAATGGCCAACCCCAACTAATCGTGCACTTGGGTTTCAATGACTCGCTCTTAGAGAATGAATTTAGCGTATTGCGCGGTGTCATTTTGAGACGGATTCTAGTCGGTGCTTCTATTATCGTGACCGGTCTGAGCTTGGCTCTATTGTATGTATTGTGGCTACTCAAACGGGCTCAACTGGTAGAGGCAGAAGCTCAAATTAGCGACCGGTTGGCTTATCTTGGGACACTCGCCAGCGGGTTGGCACATGAGATCCGGAATCCGTTGAACGCCATAAACCTCAATTTGCAGATGATTGAGGAGGAAGTTGAACCCGAAGCCAACTCTGAGTTGTCGACACTACTCAGGGGAACCAAGCAAGAAATGGGCCGACTGGCTCGCCTGGCAACGAACTTCCTCACCTATGCCAAGCCGGTTTCTCTGCAGAAGGAGAGGCTTTCTGTCTCGGAGGTTCTTGGCGAGGTTGTTCGCTTGGTCAGTCGAGAATGCCAGGAAAGAGGCATTGGGCTGATACTTGAGAATCCGTCCCAGCCGGTTGAAGTCGATGCCGACAGGGATCTTCTAAAGCAAGCCATCTTAAATCTCCTGGTCAACGCCCAGGACGCCGTTCAGGACGATAAAGCGGGTGAACGCGTCATCCGGCTGGGTACTTCGAGGGACAGGAACGAGGTTCAGATATGGGTGAGAGATTCCGGCCCCGGAATCAGTCCGGAAGATGCGAAATCGTTGTTCAAACTTTTCTATTCCACGAAGCGTGGCGGGACGGGCTTGGGCCTGCCGATTGCTCAAAAGATCGTTGAAACTCACGATGGGAAGATCTCTTGGGAGAATCAGGAGGGAGGAGGAGCGGAATTCGTTATTCACCTTCCTGCCTGACCGTCTTTCCTGCCCTCAAGCCTTCCAAAATTCCAACGGTGACGATCAGCGAGGTCAATAGTCGTTAATCAGCCTCCAACTAGCTAGACTCAGTCTCTTTTTCTGCGTCTCAGCGCCTCTGCGGTAAAACTACCGGCCACTGCCAAAGGACCCTTTTGCCCTTGGTACTGAGGTATCCGAATTAATTGAACAGCATTCAAGTTTCTTACGGGCTTCAGCCGTTGAGTTCTATTGAATTTGATCGGGAGTTACTGACAATTTGAGTCTCGAAATCGACGGTTTGAAGTCATTCTTGGGACACTGAAATTAGCCTTGTGTTACAAGTCAGTCAGACAAGATGAGGTATTTAATGCCGTTGGGAATATGGACAGAGAGGAAATATGGACCTGCGAAACTGCAAATTCTATCATGGTGGAGAAGAGATGAATTTCTCGGTTTTCTCAGATTCACCATGTCGCACCCTGTATATCGAGAGTATTCCAACCCCCTTGACTGAATCCAAGGTCGATGTTTATGAAATTGAGCCTGGAAACAGCACACAATGGATAGTGATCCAGCAGAAAGAGGGGGAAGAATACAAACTGAAACTCTTTCTCCGAATAGGTAATGAGTTCTTAGAGAATCAAACTCAACAGATACCCGTGGACTTGAAGCGCAACATCGTGCTGCGTTTTCCAATACTCTCCTCAGGTTTTGAGCCACCCATGGCAGCCTGAGGGACTCTGTTTTCGGCCTGGCCTCAGTTCACCTGGGGACCAGACCGACTACTTTCGCGGATCAGAAGACAAGCTAAACTGTGAGGATCAAGGGCGGCTTGAAGCTACGACCTTGCTCGAGAATGTGACAGAAATGTCACGGCTTTTCTCCACCGGCCGGTAGACGCACAGTGAACAGAAGATCACGAAGTGTGGGGGGAATTTGTTCGCCTGGCTGGTCCATTTTGGTTAGTTTCTCTTCGGCTTCCATTTTCGCAAGATCACCTGTTGCCCTATAAAGCCGGCTTAAAGCGTAATGGGCTTCAATCAAGCCTGGGCTAAGACGGACGGCTTCTTGGAGGTACTTCGCAGCCAATTCGTAGTCTCTTCTAGCCAGTGCATTTCGACCCGATAGTGACAGAATATAAGGATCGACGGAATCGATCCTGAGCGCCTGCGAAATCAATTCATTAATTCTCTCAGAGTCATTGGGGCTCAGTTCCATAGTCACCAGAGCCAGATAGTAATAGGCTGAGGCCTCCTTTGCGCCCAGGGCAATTGCGGTTTCCAGCAGCGGCTTGGCTTCGGCCGATTGCCGGCGATTCTGCAGATAGATCCCGTTAATCAAGTAAGGCAGGTACCATTCCGGCCATTGGGACTGGATCTCTGTCAATTTTTTCCGGCCTTCCTCGACCTTCTTCATGAATATGAGGGCCACGGCTTCTGTCAGGTGGATTTCAGGAATATCTCGGATGAATGAAGACGCCTGATGCAGCAGGTCGATTGTCTCCTGGTATCTTTCATGCTTGATCAAGAACTGTGAGGCTTGCAGGTAGAGGTCGACTCGGGTCGGATTGGCATGAAAGCTTTCATTCAATGCTTTCACTGCCTCATCAAAGCGATTCTCAGCATCGAGCAATTGGGCCCGAAGTAGGAAATAATCCCCATTCCGGTCCGGAATGGGTACTTCGTCAAGCAGTTTCAATCCTGCTTCCGGGCCGGCAACGTGGAAGAAGGCCAGCGCCAGGTCCAGGAGGCTCGCTTTAGGGAATCCCTCGTTCTTCCTTGCCGTTTCCAGCATTGATCTGGCGGCTTCGTACAGTTCAAACTCGATCAAGATATGGCCGCAACGTGCAAGGATCTTGCCATCAGTTTCCGACTGGCGAATCTCCTCAAAGAGACGAATTGCTTCGCTATCCCTGCCCTCTTCAAGGAGAGCTTCTGCGAGCCTTGCTTTCAGACTGCTATCATTAGGGTGTTGACGTAGACTTGCTTCCAGGCCCGCCAGGTACCGGGCTCGTTGTTGTTCGGGGTCCAGGCTGAAGAAGTCAATTAGACCGCGCCGGGGCACAGCCGACTTCTTTCCTCCACCGAACTTTTCGAATTTCTCCAGAGCGTCGGTCATTTCCTGCGAACGTCCCAGGCTGCGCATGGCCCGGCTGTATTGGAAGTAGAGGGCGGGGTCTTGAGGCGCCAGTTCGATCGCTTTTTTCAAGACCTCTGCGGCCTCCTGAGTTTTCTCCAATTTCAGATAAACACGACCGAGTTGTTCCAACGCGCGAACGTTTTCTGGTTCGTGTTCGAGAAATTGCTGCAGGTCCTCCAAAGCCCTGGTCGGCTGGTTGAGATCCAGGTATAGAACGCCCCGGCCAAATCGAGCTGCGGCAAATTGAGGATCTAATCGCAGTGCTTCGTTGAAGTGCTCCAGTGAGGCCGCCTTCTCGCTTATGGATTCAGCTACTCCCAGCTCGTAGTACCCGACTGGATCCGACGGGTACATCCGGACATACCGGCGAAGATCAAGAATCCCTTCTTGGAGCTTGAAGTCCCGCACCAGTGAAAAGCCCCGTTCCCGGCGGGCAATGTCGTCGTTAGGATTCAGCTCCAAATACTTGTTGAAAGCGGTAATAGCATCCCTGTAGAACCCTAAATTGGAAGTGACTTGAGCCATCAGGAGCAGAACGTCGGTTCTGTCAGGGGCCAGGCGATTAGCGTGAACTAACAACGGAGCTGCCTTAGCATCCTTTTTTTGTTCGGCGTACACACGAGCCAAGCCCAGGAGGGTGTCGACATCCTCCGGCTTCTTCTCGAGAGCCTCCAGAAGAATCTCCTGTGCACGGTCAAGATGTCCGGCTCGGTTGGCTGCCAAGCCGAGGTTATACAGAATCTCGAAATTCCCGGGTGCAATTTCCAATGCCCGGGCAAAGACCTTCTCAGCTTCCTGGAACTGTTCCATGGCGACGTAAGCCATGCCTATTGAGAAAACAACTCGAGGATCGCCTGGAGCCCGTTGCTGGATTTGTCCAATCAGGCTGGTTGCCAAGGCCTTTTGGCCGGCCCAGTAAAGGGCTTGGGCTCTCAGGAGCTGGAAGGGAATTGACCCTTGCTCTAATGGGGGAAGCTGGCCAAGATAGCCCAAAGCTGCCTGGCCATCCTTCTTTCCTACGCTAATGCCGGCGAGTTGCAGGTTGGCATTGACATGGCGAGGGTCTGCTTTGACTACCCGCATGAACGATTCTTGTGCTTTTCCAGTCATGCCTTGGGCCAGGTAGTGATTCCCTAGGTTGTTGTTCAAGACGGGCGAGTTTGGCGATACCTTCAGTGCCTTTTTATAGTAGCCCTCAGCCTCTTCATATCGCTTCAGTGCATCCAAAACTGCACCCATAAGACTCAAGGCTCTGATCTCACCGGGCTGCCTTTCGAGTATTTGACGCAAACTCTGCTCTGCTTCTTGATACTTGCCGGACTGATAGGCGGCTGCAATAGACTCGTATTCGTACGAACGCGTGACGGTTTGAGCCAAACAAAGGGAGGATGCAAGCAGAAGAATGTAGGTCAGCTGGCAGACTAAACAAAGATATGAGTTTTGGACACTGATTAACACGGACTACGCCGATCGAGGTTCATTCGGTTTCAAAAGGTAAAAAAAAGCGCCAGTCGCGGGATCGATTTTACCGCAGACCGGCGCGGAATACTGACAACTATTCACATTTGTGAACACGGATCGCCGGTGAATTTAAATGATAAATTCACCAATGCTACCCGATCGCGAAATCGGATCGAAAAACTGCGGACCCTGAATGCGGGTCCGCGCTACATGATTCCCGGTCAATGCGAAGCGCCGAACTCATACGGGGCTCCGCGTAGTGGAGCTCTGACAAAGCTTCTAGAAGCGGGACCTTGCAGAATTGCGAAGTCGCTAACGGTCTGATATATTCCAAAGTAGATGGAGCCTAACTGTGGCATTCAGAGCACGAGATTCAAATTGATTTCGATCGTTCTATCTTCCCTGGCAGTCCTGGCTGCCTGCTTCCCCCTTGCGGAAGACCGTGCCTCCTTTATTGCCCAAGATCATCCTCCTAACCTGTTGTTGATCACCATCGACACTCTTCGAGCCGACCACCTGGGCTGCTACGGCTACCGCTCGATTCAAACCCCCGTTATTGATAGTCTGGCTGCGGAAGGGATCTTGTACGAGAATTGCATTGCCCAGTCTCCCATGACTCTGCCTTCCCATTGCACGATTCTTACCGGAACCTACCCGCAGTTTCATGGGGTGCGCGATAACATTGCCTTCTCTTTGGATCCTAAAATACCGACCATCGCGGAAATATTGAAGTCAAGGGGATACTCTACGGGGGGGTTTGTGGCGTCCTACGTCCTCAACCACACGCGCGGCCTGGGCAAGGGATTTGACAAGTATTTTGATAATTACGATGCTCTGGCCCCTGACACGAGCCAGTTCGTTGCGATGCTGGCGGAAACCAAGGGGGAAAGAATCATCCAGGAAGCGATTCAGTGGATGAAGTCGATTTCCCCCAAGCCTTTTTTCGCGTGGGTCCATTTGTACGAGCCACACGACCCCTACGAACCGCCTGAACCTTATAAGAGCCGGTATTCACGGCATCCCTATGATGGGGAGATTGCTTACACAGATTCCAACCTCGGGAAGCTCTTTCAGTTTCTCCGGAGTTCCAACCTGTATGAGAGGACGTGGATTTTCCTGGCCGGTGATCACGGGGAGAGTTTAGGAGAACATCAAGAAGATTGTCACGGGTATTATATTTATGACGCCTCCTTGCACGTTCCCTTAATCATCAAGGGGTTCACTCCGGAATTAAGAGGTCGGCGAGTCTCTGCTCAAGTTCGGATCGTTGATATCCCTTCGACTATAATGGCGGTTGTCCAAAGTCCCAGTCCGGGTTTTCAGGGAAGGGAAGTGCTCTCGCTGGCGCGAGACACGGGCCGGGCCCCCGCTTTGCCTGCCTACAGCGAGAGTTTCATGCCCAAGCTGCAGTTCGGCTGGAGCGAATTGAAAAGCTGGCGGTTTGGCCGATACAAATACATCGAAGCTCCCCGCCCGGAGCTTTACGACCTCGAGAAAGATCCGCGGGAGACCGTGAATCTGCTGGCAACCCAGCAGGCCATTGCCAATCAGTACAGGCAGGAACTCGCCCGCTTCTATCCCCTCTACCAGCGATCCCCTGATCATGCTGTCCCCCAGTCGAAGCTGAGCCCCGCTGAGCTGCAACGGCTTCAATCGTTGGGTTATGTCGGGGGATCAGTGACACCCATCGAGGCGGTTCAAGGAGAGAAGCTGCCTGATCCCAAAGACAAGCTTCCCATTTACCAGTTTATTCAAAGCATACTTTACTCGAACCGCCAACAAATGAGCCAGGCTGCAGCCAAACGCCTGGAAGGGTTAATCCGAGATGAACCTCGATCTGCCACCATCTACAATTTCGTGGGATTGAACGAACTGCGCAATGGCCGGTTTGATTCAGCACTTGCCAATTTCAAAAAAGCTGTTTCTTTGGCCCCGGACAATTCCTGGCTGGTCTACAACCTGGCATTCGCTTACCTGCAGAAAGAGG
>DATKMG010000339.1:0-10210 GCA_035541995.1 Terriglobia bacterium | reverse complement strand
AAGCAATGTAAGCAGGGTGTACAGGATACTCAGGATGAGAAGGCAAAGACAGATTATTGCAGGGGCTATGAGAATTCCTGGCGATTTACCCAGCTCAGACCCTTAATTCTGTCAATCCTATTAAGAGACCTGGGGAAAACCGCAAATGGACGGGAAAGATTTAGCCGCGAATAGACGCAAATCAACGCGCATTGAAGAATGGAAACAGGATGCATGAGATAGACGGATGAGGATAGCAGTTTTAACAGGGTAGACAGGATAAGAAACAAGCCTGGGTGCAGGGCCATGCTGGAAACAGGGTGTACAGGATACTGAAGATGAAGAGCCAGAGACCGAGTTTTGCTGCAGACAAGTCTAATCGCCGACTTATGCCGATCCAGGCGGGAGAGGTAAACAGCTTTTTGACTGAATCATTTGATCGCCTGGGTCTGGTTTGTCCTGTTAATCCTGTCCATCCTGTTAGATGCTCTTCTCTTGCCTCTTTTTCCCCAGCACTCCTCCACTGGAGTTTCATATTTGCGTTTATCCGCGTCCATTCGCGGCTCATTTTTTGCAGTCGCGTTCATTCGCGACCAATTTTAACTTCGCATCCGCAGGTGACAACATGAGCAGAAACTACGAAATTCTCCGCCGGGCCGACAAAGGCGGGAACCTTTTTGTAACCCCGCCTCTTGATCGTCCTGCCTCTCTGACTGCATCTCCGGGCCTCAAGTCCGGGACCAACGGTCGGAACCAGTCTTATGAAGAGATCGTGAAGCTGGTGCAGCGGGTGTTTCTAACGACGGGTTCCAGTGCTCCGCAGGTGGTCACGTTCTGTGCCATCGAGCATGGCAACGGCTGCAGCTGGGTCATGGCGCGGGCCGGGGAAGTCCTGGCGCTCCAGGGAGAGCGGCCGGTCTGCCTGGTTGATGCCAACCTGAAGACGCCGTGGCTGGAGAAGCACTTCCACCTGGACAATCGCACCGGGCTGACGGATGCCATCGTGGGGGGCGCGCCTCTGCAGGAGTACATGGAGCCGGTTGGAGGGTCGCTCTGGGTGATGACGACCGGGATGGGCGGACCTGAGATGCACAATGTGCTGAGTTCAGAGCGGTTTCGGGCCAGGGTGGAAGAGATGAGATCCAACTTTGCTCACGTGCTGATTGATGCACCGCCATTGAATCGGTATGCCGATGCGGCCCTGTTGGGGGGGATGTCGGACGGGATGATCCTGGTGCTGGAAGCGAATGTCACCCGGCGCGAGACGGTAAGGCGGGTGAAAGAGAACCTGGTGGCGGCCAAAGTGAAATTGCTGGGGACGGTTCTAAACAAGCGAACGTACCCGATCCCCGAAGGCCTCTACCACAGGTTTTAGCATGACTCCCCCCTTGTTTAGGGTGGTCTCATGGGGGGCAAGTAACACTCCCCCCCTGGGTCAGGGGGGGCCACAAGGGGGGTCCAGTCAATTCCCCCTTAATCAATAGACGTTCGGGGGTTGTCCCCGTCGCAGTAGCTGGGTTTTGTCGTTTCTCCCTTGGTGTCTTGGTGCCTTTGTGGTGGTTTTTCTTATTCGCGTTCATATGCGTTCATTCGCGGCCTTTGCTCCAAATTCCCCCTTATCAAAGGATGAAGGCTTGATAAGCCTTCATGGGGGTTGTCCCCTGGTCCTGTTTTAACAGCTGTATTTTTCGTGTTTATTATGAGAATCACTAATCACTAACCACTGATCACCGACCACTGCTTTTATATGCTTTTCTTCCGCCGCCAACTACTGATGAAAGCCCTGGAGATGCTCGACATCCTCCTTCTAGTCCTGGCGTTGTGCCTGGCGGCTGTAGCGTCTTACTACAGTTACAATGAAACCGTCCCGCTAGTCCGTTTCCTGGAAATGCGGATCTCGGTTCGGAACTTCTTGGTATTGCTTGCCTTTGTGCTCGGCGGTCACCTCTCGCTTTCTGTGTTCGGGCTCTATCTGTCCCGGCGTCTCTCAACGCGCAAGAGCGAAGCGCTCGACATCCTGAAGGCGACAACCCTGGGCAGTGTGGTCCTTTTCATTGCTACACAACTTTTCCATTTTGCCTTGATGACGCCTGTTTTCATCGGCGTCTTCTGGTCGACGAGCACGCTCTTGCTGGTGCTGGTCCGGTTCAGCATCAGGCGTTTGCAGGAAGTGCTGCGTCTCCACGGCCGCAACTTGCGGAACATGATCATTGTGGGCATGAATCCGCGGACCTTCCAATTCGTTGAAAGTCTGAAGGCCCGGCCGGAACTGGGCTACATCCTTGGCGGATTTGTGGACGACCAGTGGGCAGGGAGCGAGCCTCGCTCCAGGAATGGCCACTCCTTGGTCTGCAACTTGGCGGAATTTCCCGCCTATCTGAGGTCGCACGTGGTGGATGAAGTCGTCATTGGTTTGCCTGTCAAGTCGTTGTATCACGAAGCGGCACGGATTGTGGCCCTGTGTGAAGAGCAGGGGATCGTGGTCAGGTACCTGTCGAGCCTGTTTAATCCGCGGTTGGCCAATGCCCGGGCGGAGGAGTTTGGCGAAGAGGCAGTCATCACCTTCCAAAACGGAATCCTTCATGGCTGGCCGCTGGCAGTTAAGCGCCTGCTGGACATCTTTGTTTCTGCGGTCCTGTTGGTTTTACTGATACCGCTCTTTGCATTGACGGCCTTGTTGATCAAGCTAACCTCTCCTGGGCCAGTCCTATTTGTTCAGGACAGGGTCGGCTTCAACAAGCGTCGATTCCGGCTATACAAGTTCCGGACCATGGTTCCGGATGCCGAGGAAAAGATAGAAGAGCTGGAGCAATTGAACGAGATGGATGGACCGGTCTTCAAGATCAAGAACGACCCCCGGATCACGCCCATCGGCAGATTTTTACGGAAGACCAGCATCGACGAACTGCCTCAGCTCTTTAATGTATTGAAGGGCGACATGAGTCTTGTGGGCCCCAGGCCTCTTCCTGTGCGGGACTACAACGGCTTCGACCAGGATTGGCAGAGGCGGAGGTTCAGTGTCAGGCCAGGAATCACTTGTCTTTGGCAGATCAATGGGAGAAACAACGTCTCCTTCGATCATTGGATGGAGTTGGATATGCAGTACATCGATGAGTGGTCTCTTTGGTTGGATGTCGAGATCTTGTTCAAGACCATTCCAGCAGTCTTGTGGGGGGAAGGTTCCGCATAGCAACCGGCTCCGCCGAGCTTCTAGGTCATCCGCAAACGAGAGGAGAGTTTGTATACGCTTTCGAGGAGGGACAACAACTTGGATTTCATGATCACGGTTTCTTTTTGTAGACCTAGTGGTCAGAAAATAGCTCGACCCCTTGTTGGGAATTGCGTAATGGCTTTTCGACCTCCCAAGGGTCGCTTTATGAAGTCTGGTTTTCTTAAATGAAAAGTCCATTTATTCTTTTTCCATATCGGAGAATCCCCGTCCTTTTGTATCACCAGATAGCGTCGCTATCCTCCGAGGATGACCCTTTCGGTCTCGCCGTCACGCCAGAGAATTTTAGGCGGCAGATGAAATATCTCTACGAAAAGGGATTTAAGGTCGTTTCTCTAGATAAAATGGATCGAATCTCTCCTCGTGAGTCTATGAGTTCAAGGCTCGTAGCCCTCAGTTTCGACGACGGTTATCTAGAAACCTACACTGTCGCCTTTCCAATACTAAAAGCATATGGCTTTCCTGCAACAGTATTCCTCATCACGGATTTGATCGGATCGTGTCATGCCTGGACTGGGAGCAAGCCTGCTCACCATTTGAATTGGGGCCAAATCCGCGAGATGGCGGAACATAACATATCATTCTCGAGTCATTCCTGTTCCCACCCGGACTTGACAAAGCTTAGTGATAGAGAAGTCATCCGGGAGTGCGTTGATTCAAAAACCATCATTGAGGAAAACCTGGGTAACCCTGTGGAGCGTTTTGCCTATCCTTACGGAAGATACGACAACAGAGTGACCCACTTAGTGAGGAACGCGGGCTACTCATCAGCCTATGCTGTAGGGTTTCCTGGCAAGGACGTTTTCTCCAAAGAAAGGCTAGAGATCAAGCGAGAAGACACGTTTCTCCTATTTGAACTAAAGGCTAGTGGTTGGGCCAGTTGGACCCGACTGATTTGGCGTCGTCTCGGAAGTCCTGGGAGGCGAAATGTATACAAACCTCCATTTGAAGTAGACAGTTACGAATTGGTCAAACAGCAAAAGAAAGAATTACCCAAAATATCATATGCACGTGCAACTGATGTGTCTGTCGTAATTGTTACCTGGAATTCAAGTCGATACATCCTCGAGTGTTTAAAGAGTATTCACCAATTCACCAAGTCTAGTAATTTCGAAATTATCGTTGTTGATAATGGCAGTGGAGATAATTCAGTTCAGATAATTCAGAACCGCTTCCCATTGACGAGGATTTTCGAAACCGGTGGAAACTTCGGCTTCGCCAAAGCCTGTAACTTGGGAATAAAGCAGGCTTGCGGCAGTTTCATCTTCCTTTTGAATCCAGACGCGGTAATCAAATCCGATGTGCTCCGAGAACTCAAGAATCTATTGGAATCGAACGACTCGATTGGAGTTGCAGGCCCTATCAGGCTTGACCAAGAAGGGCAGATCGATATGTATGAAGCTCGCGAGCTTCCTTCGCTTCGAAGCGCTTTCTACACCACCTTCGGTCTGCGCAAGCTCTTTCCAAGTAACAAAGTCTTCTCCAGAGAGCTGCTGGTTGAATGGGATCGCAAATCCACTAGGGCGGTGCCGTATATCAGCGGATCCGCCATGATGTTTCGGCGAGAGACGATCGAGCAGGCAGGGTTACTCGACGAACAAATACCTATGTACTTTGAGGACCTTGACTTCTGCGAGCGAATTCGCAGGCTTGGTAGAGAAATATGTGTGATTCCGTCTGCGGTAGTCCAGCACCTTGGGGCCAGGAGTGCCGAACTTTCAAGTTGTCGATCCCTCCTCATTGCTATGGAAGACGGAGAGGCTCCGTGGTTGTATTTTCAAAAATACAGGGGGAGTTTCCAAGCGAGAATATTTGAATTGATAGTTGGCCTCGGAAGTCTACTTCGGTTATTGGCACTCTCGATCAGTGCACCTTTTTGCCTCTTCGGTAAAGAATCTGCATTGGCCTGGCTCAAGCAGAACTTTATGAAGTCAAGGGCAATTTTCCAATGGTCGATTTCATCCAGGAAGAATTTTCTAACCCACATGGGGTCTCTCTTCGCTATGGGTTCTGTTCCGCAAAAAGAATTGACAATTAGTGATCCCGTGGAGATTGGCATTTTACCGGATGTTTCATCCGAGAATTGAAGTGCTTAGGCAATGGTGAAGGTTTCTATACTTGTTCACAATATTAACCGAGCAGCCGCGCTAAAGCGTTGTCTCTTGTCAATTGCAAAGCAAGGCCATCGCCCTTTAGAACTGATCTTGCTGGATGCAGGATCTACAGACAATTCTATGGCAATCATCAAAGCGATGGCCGAAGAGATGCGTGAAAGAGGTATAGAATTCTTGAATGTTTCTTGTCCACTTAAGGGTGTTGCAGCCTCTAGAAACTTGGCTACCAAGTATGCCTCGGGCCACCTCCTTTGTTTCCTCGATAATGATGCAGCCTTTGAATCGTCTGACGATATAGCTACGACGGCAGATCTCTTTGAACAAAACGGCCGTCTAGCGGTTGTCTCCTTCAGAGTCCTAAAAGCTGATAGCTCAGAAATAGATGGCACTGCCTGGGTCTATCGCAGATCAAGGGATGCGTGGTCTTCAAGGCCTTTCCGTACATTTACCTTTGCGGGAGGTGCCTCTTGTGTTCGGGCTGAGGCATTTAAACACGTTGGCGGTTTCTGGGAACATCTCGACTATGCCAGGGAGGAAGAAGATCTTGGATTGTCTCTCCTCAATCATGAATGGGAGATCGTTTATTCCCCCAAAGTGACTGTACGTCACTATAGCGATAAGTGCGGACGCTCGAGTTTGGCCAAACGTCGGTTTGTTGAATTACGAAACGGCTTGCTTGTTCTCTGGAGGCGCTTGCCGATCCCACTTGCCATACTGGCAATTTTCGCACGGGTTTCTTCCATGTCGCTAAAGGCGATGTTGAGAAGGGAACTGTCTCTTCTTTATATACTGAATGCTGTCCCGGAGGCTTTTCAAGAATGGCGCATCTCTAGCCTGAAGCGCGCGCCTGTTTCCTTTGGTTCAGCTTGGAAGTATGCATCCCTTCATTTCGAAAGATGAGGTAGATGGAGAGTGGAAGGTATCAAACGAATCCATATTCTAGGGTGTCCATTCGATTCGATCTCGTTTGCAAAAACGGTCGAGTACGTCCGCATTGCAGTGCTCCGAAATAGGAGACTACAGGTTGTTCCTGGAAGCATCGATTCTGTGATGAAGGCCAGACGGGATTCCCGGTTTTGCCAAGAACTGAACGAAGCTGACTTGGTGGTGGCCGATGGAGTACCCATCGTTTGGGCTGCTTCACTTCTGTGCGATCCCCTCAAAGGTCGAGTAAGCGGTACCGACCTGATCTGGAGCTGCGCTGAGATTTCTGCAGAAACAGGAGGCTCGATAGCTCTGATAGGGGCGAAACCAGGAGTTGCAGACCGGGCAGCTCGAAAGATGATGCAGCGCTTCCCGCGAGCTAATCTGCACGCCATAGCCACACCTTTCTCACTAGGGCAAAATGAAAATCGATTGTTGGTTCACCAAATCAAAGCCGTTGGCGCGAGGATTGTCCTGGCTGCACTCGGAGCACCCCGACAGGAGCGCTGGATTTCGACCTATCTTGAGGATTGTCATGCCAGTGTCGGAATTGGCTGCGGCTCGGCCTTTGACATCATTTCGGGGGACCAACCTAGGGCACCTCGATGGATGTGCGATCACGGGCTGGAGTGGATGCACCGCTTGTTTTTGGATCCACGTCGGCTGGGCCGACGTTACTTGATCGAGGATAGTCCATTTCTTCTTCTTATGGCAATGGAATTGATGCACCGAAGATTTCTCAATGGAATGAGTCGCTAATGGGAAAACAAACGGCACTTGTCACAGGCGGATGTGGATTTGTCGGTCGTCATTTCGTGAACTGGTTGTTGAAGCATGATTACCTTGTAACTGCAGTGGACAACCTGTCCACTGGAATTCATCCAGAGATGTGGCCAAGCCATCTCCGTGTTAATGAAGAAAGCAAAAATAGATTCAAGTTCATCCATGGGGACCTCCGGGATTACACCAAGGAGGCTTCTGCGGATTTCGATTTGATCATTCATCTGGCTGCCGTTGTCGGGGGACGATTGACCATTGAAGGGGACCCTCTAAGCGTTGCCACGGACTTAGCAATCGATGCGACTCTCTTCAATTGGGTGGTGAGGGAGAGGCCCATGCCGCGCAAGCTAGTCTACTTCAGTTCATCGGCTGCTTATCCCATCAAGTTCCAAACCCATTTTAATCATTGTCCGCTTTCGGAGGACATGATCTCGTTCGAAAAGGATATCGGAATACCGGACATGACTTATGGCTGGTCCAAGCTGACGGGCGAATTTCTGGCTCGGCACGCCGTTGAAAAATATGGATTGGATGTGGCCATTTTCCGGCCATTTTCCGGCTACGGGGAAGATCAGGACTACACTTACCCATTCCCAAGCATTATCCGCCGCGTGGCCAATGGTGAATCACCCATTGTTGTATGGGGTTCAGGCAACCAATTGCGCGATTTTATACATATTGACGATGTCGTGGACGCAGTCTTCGCCTGCCTTTATGCGATGGAGCCGGGCCGGGCATTGAACCTTGGTTCCGGCGAAGCAAGTTCCTTTCGGAAATTGGCGGAATCTGCCTGTATGATCCTTGGGCATGCTGCGGATGTTATCAATGATCGATCAAAGCCCGAGGGGGTCTTTGCGAGAGTTGCAGACTGCAGGAAGCTATTCCAGTTCTACCAGCCAAGAACTCAATTGGTCGAAGGTATTCAACGGGCGTTCCAATATCAACAAAAGGTCCGCAGTCTGGAGAATGCTTTCGCTTGCAAGGAATAAAAAAGGCCGCTAGTCCCCAGCCGGACTTTCCCACATATCTTCTTGAGAAAGCTGATACAGACTTCTTTAGCTAAGTGGAAAGAACATAGGATATCGCGATGACGCCACAGAATCCAAATAGATTATCGTCTTTAGTAACCTCTTGGGTCCTGAGTTAATCGAGGCGCGCAGATTCGTCTCCATGGCTATAGGAATAGTTAACAAGAAAGTGCTTTATGTAGTTCCATCATGGTTCACTCTCTACTATCCCCTGCGGGGTCAATTGGCCTACCTCAAAAGCATTGGTTTCGATATCGATGTGGCATGCGAAGATGATCCTAGGTCCTGGGAGGCAGCACAGCGAGAAGGGGTGAAGCTCTATCCTATTCGAATCGACAGATACCCTTCATTCTTCAGCGACTGGAGTGCTTTCTGGAAACTTTATCGCCTCATCAGCGCCAATCGATACAGTATTGTCAACTGTTGCACGAAGAAAGGTGGCATGTTGTCAGCTATGGCCGGACGCCTCAACGGCGTCCCCAAAATTGTTTATGTGAACCGTGGAGTGGAGACAAGGAGCTTGGGATCAACCAAACAGTTTATCTTTTCTCAGTTCGAGAGAGTAATAAGTCTCTGTGCACATCGAGTCTTGTTCATTAGTGCTTCAAATCGGCAATCGTTTCAAAAGAGGTCTATTTGTTCTACTAAGAAAATGGTTCTTATAGGGCAGGGGTCATCCAACGGAGTCGATTCTACGGTCTACCAGAAGACAGAGGAAATATTAACCAAGGCAAAGAAACTGTGCTCTAAATATAGGATACCAGAAGGCTCGCGGATATTGGGTTATGTGGGCAGATTGACTTACATGAAGGGGATTAAAGAACTTTCAGAGGCGTGGCAGATAGTTCGCAACGAGCACCCCGATACCCATCTAATAGTTGTCTCTCCACCAGAAGTTGATTTAGAAATTGAGGACTCAGTATCGAAAATGAAGTCTGACCCCATGTGCCACTTTGTAGGTTTCATGACCGATCCAAGGCCTGCGTATGCCGCCATGGACTGCCTCGTTTTCCCTTCCCATGGTGAAGGCTTTCCCAATGCCATCCTCGAAGCAGGTGCTATGGAAGTACCATGCCTCGGATCGCGCACGTTGGGAGTAGTTGACGCGATAGTCCATGAACGGACAGGAATACTTGTCGAATCTAAGAACTCACTGGCCATTGCCCAAGGAATGCGTCGCGTATTGAATGATCGGGAAACTGCAAAGGCTTGGGGAAGAAATGCAAGACTTCGCTGCATTAGCGACTTCAAACCCGAGAAAATCTGGCAGGGTCTTGCCGATCTTTATCTCTTACTTGCGAGCGGAAATAGCTGGAACTCTGGAGAGATTTATTCTGGTTCCTGATTTGTTTGAAGAACGACAGCAGTTCAGTAATTCTTGGGCTTTTTGTTCCTTCTTCGTTCTGAACTGATGACCTGTGCAGGCTAATGAATTCTTAGGAAGCTTACTCTTGTGGTACCTCAAGGCTTTACCACTTCTGAATCGAAGTTGCGCCTGCACCAGATGACTGGGGGGCGTCTGCTGGCACGAAATGCTCTTATCAATCTCTTCGGCCAGTTGACACCCTTACTCGCCGCTTACTTTGCCATTCCTCGCCTCGTCAGAGGTATGGGAACTGAGAGTTTTGGTGTGCTGGCGCTTACCTGGTCCTTTATCGGTTATTTCAGTCTGTTTGATTTGGGGTTAGGCCGGGCCTTGACTAAACTAGTTTCCGAAAAGCTTGGAGCAGGCCTGGACAAAGAGATCCCGGGCCTTGTCCGTACGAGTCTCTTCCTGATGTTAGTCCCTGGGCTAATTGCGATGCTGTTACTTTTCGCCTTTGCTCGCAAAGCCGCGGTCCAATGGTTACAGATACCAGGCGACCTTGAATCTGAAGTAACTTCTGTACTTCACCTTTTGGCATTGTGCATCCCAATCATTATCACCACTGCAGGACTGCAAGGGCTGCTGGAAGCCAAACAGCGGTTTGATCTTATCAACGCGGTTAGAATACCTTTGGGATTCCTCACCTACCTGGGCCCCCTGGCTGCATTCGCCGTCTTTCACAGCCTCTTTGCTGTAATTGCCACACTCGTGGCTTGCAGGTTAATTGGATGGGCTGCCATCTTAATTGTCTGCTGGAAAGTGACCCCGTTTATGAGTGGAGTCGTTTCGA
>DATKMG010000338.1:0-3937 GCA_035541995.1 Terriglobia bacterium | reverse complement strand
TTGACCGACAACTTCAGTTGGATTCAAGCGTCTCATTCTTTGAAATTCGGGATCTACCATGAGGAGAACTGGGCGACGGATGGTCCTGCCGCAGACTGTTTTAGCGGGTGCTTTGACTTCTCCAGGAATCCAAACAACCCGGGTGATACAGGGTGGAGCTTCGCCACTGCATTGCTGGGAAACTTTAACTCGTATCGGGAGACTAATTCAAAGAAGAGATACCAGGGGAAAACGACGAACTGGGAGTGGTTTCTGCAAGACACCTGGAAGGTCAACCGAAAGCTGACACTGACCTATGGCATGCGCTTCACGCGATTTACACCCTGGTATATGAACAAAGGGACTGGGGCAACCTTCCAGACGGCGGCTTATGATCCAAACGAGGTGCCACCGCTGTACCGCCCGGTCATCGATTCCAATGGTAATCGGATGGCCCAGGATCCAGTGACCGGACGGCTCTTGCCGGAGGTTTACATTGGAGCTTTCACTGCGCCTTGGAACTTCTCGGGAAGCGTGCTGACCACCGAGCCGGGATATCCGAAAGGATTTCGAGAGCAGCAAGCCGTTCAATTCATGCCCCGCTTTGGATTCGCCTATGACCTGTTTGGAAACGGCAAAACGGCCATTCGGGGTGGGTTTGCCACCACCAAGCAAACAGTGCCTTCCTACAGCACTTATATCTTTATAGCCTTCAATCCACCGGTGGAATATGAACCCAACATTTACTACGGCAACATGAGCACTTTTCTGCAAACAGGAAAAGGATTGCTGTATCCGACTTCCACAACAACGTTTGACCCTAACGACAAAGTCCCCAGCGTTTATCGCTATAGTCTGGGGATACAACGGGAATTGAAGGGCGGCTTTGTCATCGACACCTCTTATGTTGGCAACGTTGGTCGTCATCTGATTCAGCAATATGATCCCGAGATCGTCCCCTACGGTGCACACTTCCTACCGCAGAACATTGACCCGACTACGGGCACCGCCCTGCCCGATGATTTTTCCCGGCCGATCCCGGGGTATACCAGCATCGGAACAACCATTACGTCTGGCAGCAGTAGTTACAACGCTCTCCAAGTGTCTCTCAACCGTCACTATGCGCGAGGCATTTCCTTTGGACTGTCTTACACCTACTCGAAGGTAATGGGGACGGACGCCAGCACTTGGAACCCTGGAGCCGCTGCCGACAACGGTCCGGTGGCGACGTATCGGCCGTGGAGGATTTGGAACTATGGGCCAGCCAGCTTTGATCAAACTCAGATGCTGGTCATCAACTATGTCTGGGACCTGCCCAGGCTGAGCAAGCACCTCAACAATAATGCAGTAATTAAGGGGGTATTTGACAATTGGCAATTGGCAGGGGTATCGACTTTTGCGAGTGGTTTGCCGTTGCCCATTTACCTGAATACCACGGATGGAGCGGACATCACGGGAGGCGGAGATGGAGCTCGGGTGATGTTGCTTGGCCAGCCTCAACTCTCCCATAGTGGCCGAACCCTGGAGCGCTGGTTTAATACTGAAGCATTCGGGCGGCCGCCTCCGGGGTATTACGGCGATGCTCCGGTGTTGCCGGTTCGTGGTCCCGGCTTGAACAACTGGGATCTGACCTTGATGAAGCAATTCAGGCTATGGAGTGAGTCCAGTAGTTTGCAATTCCGCTCTGAGTTCTACAACGCCTTTAATCACCCCCAATTCAATTCCGTGGATACGGGCGCCACGTTCGATCCGAGCGGAGCTCAGGTCAACCCCACATTTGGCCAGATTAACGGTGCTCGCTCAGCCCGAGTGATTCAACTCTCGCTGCGATTGCAGTTTTGATGCCACAAGTAGGGACGGGTATCCTTGCCTGTCCCCAGCCATCGGGCCTTGCTTAGATGCGCTTTCTTGATTGGCAGGTTAGAGGTGGGCATTAACCCCTCGATGAATCGAGGTGTTCTGGAGTTTGGACGTTTTTGAGATGGCATGACCGCCTTTTATGGAGTGCGCCGGCAGAGCATGGGACGGGAGTCCCACGCGGCGACGGCGCTTTGGCTCGCTGGGGCCAAAGAGCTCTGGATCCGCGATTCGAGATGGCCCTGGAATCCAAAGCGGTGTCGCGCGCGGGATCACCGCCCCGCGCTTGCCACCGCAGTCCAAAACACGATTCCGAGCTGGGGATACGCTTCGCTCCCTGGAGGCCATGAAGCCTTAACGAAGCGCCTCATTATTTAATCCCCTTCGGGGAAAAGGCCGGAGGACAACCCCCAGGCCAACTTTGGCATGAAGCTTTAACAATGCTTCATCCCCCTTTTCCAAGACTTTTCCAAGGGGGAATTGGTCTTCTTGTTGCGCTGGTTAAAGGTGGCCGGCTCGTCACTCGCCACTAATCACTGACCACTGCCTTTATGGATCGTTGGCAACAAGTAGAGAATATATGCCAATCGGCGCTGGAGCTGGAAGAGAGCCGGCGGACGGCTTTCCTTGACCAGGCCTGTGCCGGTGATGAAGAACTGCGGCGGGAGGTCGATTCTCTGCTTAAGTATGACAAGCATGGAGATCACTTTATCGAACAACCTGCCGTGGAGGTAGCGGCTAAGATGATCGCTCACGAAAACCCTGGGTCCTTGCTGGGACAGAAGCTTGGGTCTTACCAGATTCTTTCTCTGCTTGGCACTGGTGGGATGGGTGTCGTTTACAAGGCGCGGGATACCCGGCTAAACCGATCTATCGCGATTAAGGTATTGCCGCGAGACCAGGTGAGCGACCCGGACCGCAAACGGCGTTTCATTCAAGAAGCCCGATCAGCTTCGGCACTGAACCATCCCAACATCATCACCATTTACGATATCGGGAGCGAAAGCGGTATCCAGTTTATCGCCATGGAGTATGTGACCGGCAAGACGCTGGATCAATGGATCCCGCGCAAAGGGATGGAATTGAATAAGGCGCTCAAAGTGGCCATCCAGATGGCTGACGCCCTTGCCAAAGCCCACTCAGCCGGCATCGTCCATCGCGACTTGAAACCGACCAATGTGATGGTGACCGAGGACGAATTGGTGAAGGTCCTGGACTTTGGTCTGGCGAAACTGACCGAGGTCTCACAAACCAAGGAGGAGGGAACGCGGACACTACAGTCTGAGACGGAAGAAGGGATGATTGTGGGAACGGTCTCCTACATGTCGCCAGAACAGGCCGGAGGGAAGAAGGTGGATGCCCGGTCAGACATCTTCAGCTTCGGGGCAGTGCTTTACGAGATGGTGAGCGGACAGAAGGCATTCGAAGGTGACACGAAGATGTCCACGCTGGCAGCCATCCTGAACCAAGATCCCAAGCCCATCAGCCAGCGGGTTCCAGGTATTCCTCTCGATTTAGAGAAGGTCATCAACCGCTGCTTGCGGAAGGACCCGACGCGGCGTTTCCAAACCATGGCCGACCTCAAGGTCGCTCTGGAGGAACTGAAGGACGAATCGGGTCCGCTGGTTGGGAAGCCACCTGTGGTGCGGTCGACACGGCAGGCCTGGGTTTGGGTGGGAGCTGCAGTCGTTCTCGTGATGATGGCCGGCGCACTGTGGTTCTATCATGAGACTGCCAGAAAACCGCAAGCCGCACCCGAATTGATCCCATTGACTAGCTATGCAGGTTCTGAGGAGTGCCCGAGCTTTTCCCCGGATGGCAATCAGGTGGCCTTCTCCTGGAACGGGCAGAAGCAGGACAACGCGGATATCTACATTAAGCTGATCGGTTCTCCGACACCCGTGCGGTTGACATCAGACCCCGCTGATGACATCAGCCCCGCCTTTTCGCCGGATGGACGCTCCATCGGCTTCATCCGGGTGTGGAATGATCGTGCTGCCTTTATCATCATCCCCGCTATCGGGGGGCCGGAGCGCCCTGTCGCCGACCTGCCTCTTCTTACAAAATGCGGTTTTTATCCCTCGTTCGCCTGGTTCCCCGA
>DATKMG010000337.1:0-6082 GCA_035541995.1 Terriglobia bacterium | reverse complement strand
CGCGCGGCCCATTGTTACGCACGCGAAAAACGGAATAGCCGGCCTGGATGTTCGGCGGGCCATAGTTAAAAGGATCGCACGCAACCATAGGGAGGTGCATGCGGCCGCACGCAATGTCATATTCCGGCTTGTTAGTGGTTCCGAAGACCTGGTGCTCGAAGAAACGGTTCCATCCTACTAAGACATTGGACACAAATGTTGGAGAGAAGGTGTGGGTCCAACTAACGGTTACGTTCTGCCCCCTTGCTGTATTGATGTTCTCATCATTTCCAAATAATGGCGGCTCATTAGGAGTCGTAAGCTGGTCGTACATGTACCGCGCAGATAACGTATCGCGAGACGAAATATTGTTGTCCACCCGTCCGACATACTGGTCCTCGTTCGTCCTCGTGCTAAAGCTACGTGTGACGAAGTTGTTAGCACCTAGTGCGTCAGAACTACGATTCGGCGCTGGTGTAAAACTCATGAATGTTGTTGCGTTAGGATCGATACGATTGGAAGGTATCTTATTGTTCGAAAACGGCTGACCAGTTCTGGGATCGCTGATTATGATCCCGCTGGGTAACAAAGAGGAGAAGTCACCAGTTCGAAACGCTTCGGGAGGGACCGACAACAACTGTCCCGCGGTGCCTTGGACTTGGCGGCCAGATTCCCAGTTGAAGAAAAAGAAGGCCTTGTTCTTACGAACCGGACCGCCGAGATTGGCTCCGAACTGATTCCGATTCAGCCGAGCCTTGGTGGTGCTGAAATAGTTGCGCGCGGCGAGGGCATCGTTCCGATTGAATTCCCAGAGAGTCCCGTGAAACGCGTTCGCGCCTGATTTGGTTATGACGTCGACATGAGCGCCAGGCGCGCCACCATATGCGCTGGAATACGTGCTGGTTTGAACTTTGAACTCTGCAATCGCGTCAATCGATGGCGAGAACGCGAAATTATAGCTGTCCAGGTCCATCGCCGGCACGCCATCGTAGATGAAGGTGTTTTGCACATCAGAGAAGCCATTGGCCGTAATTGCGAAGGCTGTCCCGATCGATCCCCGTTTCCGATCGGTGCCAATATTAGTTGACCCCTGCGGCGCAACCCCCGGTACCAGAGCCGCCAGTTGAGCGAAAGTTCGCCCGTTCAGCGGCAGCTCGTTCACCAGCTTGGAGTCGATCGTCGTGCCTACAGCGGCGGTGTCCATTTGGAGAGCAACAGCAGTACCCGAGACTTCCAACAGTTCTTTGATCTGGCCCAATTGCATGCGGATGTCGGCTCGTACGGTTTGCGCTGCCTGAAGCGCCACAGGGCTCATCACCGATGCCCGGAAGCCCGGGTGTACCGCCGTTATCCTGTATGTCCCGTTCACGAGGTAGGGTACGGAATAGTCGCCCGTAGCACTGGTCACTACAGTTCTATTGACTTGCGTATCCGTATTGGTGACAGTCACTGTAGTTGAAGGCAGGGTAGCGCCCGTTGGATCGGTTACCGTTCCGACAATAGTGCCAAACGGCTGCTGCGCAAACGCCACGCCGACCCAACACGAAACGAGGACCAGAACAGGAACTCGCCCACGCCACTGTTCACAGGGGGAAGTCCCCGTTGTCCTTTTCCACCCCATCCCCCGCCTGGAAGCAAGAAAGGAAATCATGGTTGAACGCTCTCCTATGTTTGACAATGCTACGGTTGGAATCGTGGCTAGGGGTCGAACCGAATTCTCGAGCAAGCCGGCTCAATTATCCGAGCACCGAGGATCCCATCTCGCAATGTAGTGCAGGCTTGATGCCTACATAGACTCATTCTAAAGCACTTTTGCAAGTCCAAGATCAAACAACAGGGCGTCAGACTTCCACATGGGATTCTCCTTCGGGGTACCTGGGAAGCGTAAAGCGGAAAATGGTTCCCGGGCCGTCCCTGGCCGTCGCCCAGAGCCGCCCTCCATGGGCCTCGAGAATGGAACGGCTAATCGACAGTCCCATCCCCATGCCGCCCGGCTTGGTGGTGTAGAAAGAATCAAAGATCTTGTCTAGCTTCTCAGGGTCAATACCGATCCCCGAGTCTTCAACGCTTGCCTGCACCTGGTCCGGGTCAAGGTTCTGGGTGGCGATCACCAGTTCTCGTGCCCGCCCACCGACACTGCTCATCGCTTCGATCCCATTCATGACCAGGTTCAGCACCACCTGCTGCAATTGCACCCGATCCCCGGAAACCGGTGACAGGTCCTCGGCAAACCGCGTTCGGATGATCACGCTCTTTCCTTTCGCTTCATCCCCCACCAGGGACAGGACCTCCCGCATGGTGTCATTCAGGTCCAGCTTCTCTCTGGGCACTTCAGCCCTTCGGGTCAAGGCCCGAATCCGGGCGATCACTTCACCGGCTCGCTTCCCGTCGCGGACGATACGATGGAGACCTTCCCGCGCTTCCTCCAGATTCGGCGCCTCTCCGGCCAGCCAGCGCAGGCCGGCGCTGGCATTACTCACCACGCCCGCAAGCGGCTGGCTGACTTCATGGGCGACCGAGACAGCCAGTTCCCCCATCATGCTCACCCGGTTGATGTGCGCCAGATCCGCCTCGAGCTGGCGCAGCCTTTCGCGCTCTGCCTCCGCCCGCTTGCGGTCTTCGATGTCCGTACTCGTGCCATACCACTTGACGATCGTTCCCCCCTGGTCGTGGAGCGGTACGTTGCGGATCAACAGCCACCGATATTGCCCGTCCGCCCGGCGTACGCGAGCTTCCACTTCCATGGCTTGCCCGGAGGCCACGGCCGCGCGCCACTCGTCCATGAACCGGGCAAGGTCGTCGGGATGAACTGCCGCCTCCCAGCCCCACCCCAGTGCCTCCTCCAAAGAGAGTCCGCTGAATTCAAGCCATCGTCGATTGATAAAATCGAGGGAGCCGTCCGGCAGAGCGCTCCAGACATATCCCGGGACGGTGTCGATCACGTCCCGCAGCTGCCTGGACTCCCGCTGAAGTTGCCGGACCCGGAACAGGTACCCCCCCCACACCAGCGCCAGGGAGATGGCCGCCGAAAGGGCTCGAAACCCGTTGGTCCTCCACCAGGGGGGCGTGATGAGAAGGGGCAGCGACACCCCTGCTTTATTCCATACGCCATCGCTGTTCGATCCCTGCACGCGAAACACATAGTTGCCGGGGTCTAGATTGGTGTAAGTCGCCAGGCGCTGCTTGCTGCCTACCTCGTTCCAGCCAGGTTCTAAACCCTCGAGCTTATATCGATAACGGTTCTTCTGGGAATTGGCGTAACTCAACGCCGCGAATTCAAAGGAGAAGACAGTGTCCCGGTAGGAGAGAGTCAACCCATCCACGTAGGAGATGGCTTTCCTGAGCACCGAGTTGGGGCCGATAGGAACGGATTTGTTGAAGATTTTGAAGCTCGTGATCACTACCGGCGGCACGTAAGGGTTATCCCGGATATTTTCGGGGAAGAAAGCGGTAATCCCATTGCTGCCGCCAAAGAACATCTGCCCATCTGGACCTTGAGAACAGACTTTGCCGAACTCATTGCTCTGCAAGCCGTCGGACACGTCGTAGTTTCTAAATGTCTCCGTCCTAGGATCGAACCGGGATATTCCCTTCTTGGTGCTGAGCCACAGCCTGCCGACCTTGTCTTCCAGAATGCACTGAATAGCGCTGCTGGGCAGGCCCTGGCTTTCCGTGTAGCGGTTGAAGGTTCCGTCTCGACGTTCACACCGGTACAGTCCATCCAGGGCGCCTACCCACAATGTTCCAGCCCGGTCTTCGTGAATGGCGAGGATGTCGCCGCCATTGAGTTTGTGAGGGTCACGGGAGGGCGTGTAGTTCATAAAAGTCTTCGTCTTGTCATCGAAGCGGCTCAGCATGCCACCGCCCCTCCCGAACCAAAGCGCGCCGGAACGATCTTGATAGATGGCCAAGACCCAATTTCCGTAGCTGGTCGGGTTTCTTGGATCGGGACGATAGTTGGTAAACTGCTCCGTGACTGGATCAAGACGACTTATACCGTTATTCTGCCCCACCCATATGTGGCCGCTTCGATCCCCATAGATCTTGAAAACGTAATTAGTAATCAAACTGTTGGGATCATCTGGGTTGTGCCGATAATGCTTGAACTGCCCAGTCCGTTCATCGAACCGGTCAAGACCGCCCTCCCAGCCACCCAACCAGAGATAACCACGTGGATCTTGATAAATGCCATTAAGGTCTCTGCCCTTGCCAAGGGCGTTTTTGCTTTCCAGCCCGGGAAAGTAGTGCGTGATTTTCCCCGTCATTGGATCCAGTCTATCCAGGGCACGAGGGTAGAAGCCTACCCACAAAATACCGTTGGGCTCCTCACAAATCGATGTGACTTCGCCGGGTGAGAGACTATTGGGGTCTGCGGGGCGATGCCGGTACGCGCCGAACTGCTCTTGTCGCAAATTGAGGAGATTAAGCCCTCCATTTTGAGTTCCCACCCACAGCAAGCCGCCCCTATCCTGATAGACTGAGACAACGGTGTTATCGTTGAGGCTATCCGGGTTGGTTTCGTCGTGCTGAAACCGATACGTGAAGCGTTCTGCTCGCCGGTCGAAGTAATAGAGACCCTGGCTCGATGGCACCCAGAATCCATTCTGCCCGTCAGCCAGAAGGTTGCTACTAGCCACGCCGACAGCACCGGCGCCAAGTGAGTATTTCGTCAGTCGTTCTGCCTGGCGATCATATTCGATGAGCGCGACCTTCGGGGAATAGGCTAGCATCCACAAATTACCGTCGCTGTCTTCATACACATAATCTGCCGCCAGGCCGATGGTTGCAGGAGGGCGCATAATCTGTCCTGTTTGTGGATTCAGATGGAACAGACCACGCTCGCCAACAAACCAGATATCCTGATGGCTATCTGCGATAACGTGAGTGATCTCCCCAACAAATTGGCCATCGCTGTCATTCAGGTAATGACTAAAGGTTCCGGTCGACGGATCAAATCGGTCGAGGCCGCTGTCACCGGTGCCAAACCACAGATGGCCGCGACTGTCGCGGGCCATGCTCTCAACCCAATCGCTGCCGATGCTGTTCGGGTTGCTGGGGTCGTGAAGGTAGCGGGTAATGTGTTCGGTTGTGGGGTCAAACTTGTTTACGCCACCAGAATGGGTGGCAATCCACAAATAGCCCTGATCGTCTTCCATCAGATCCTCTACAAAGTTGGCGCTTAAGCTCCAAGGGTCGTTGGGGTTGTTCTTGTATACGACGAAACTGTTACCATCATAGCGGGTGAGGCCGTCTCGGGTGCCAAACCACATGAATCCCCGGCAATCCTGCAAAATGGCGTTAACATAGCTTTGAGATAGGCCATCGCTGGTGGTGAGGTGCGCGAATTTGAGGTCTGTCACCCGAGCGTGGCCGCCCCGAGTGTCAAAACTCTGAACCACTCGGGGGGGCGAGTCAGCTCTCCCTTCGCGGTCACCGCGGAAGCCGGCCTTCACCGTCAGGTGAGCGAAGCGTGTGTTGCTGGGTTGGGCAATTGCGATCTTCGCTGGGCGGGGTTCAGTTGCTGCGGCGTATGAAGCGTGAATCATGCAGAGAAGCAAGATCCAGCTCGCACTCCGCAAGCCCCACGGTGTATTTTGGCCGATGGTGATCATGCAACCGCCTTGTCCCCCGTAATCAGATGCACTTGTCCGCCACATGCGGCAGTTACGGCAACAAACCTGCCGCCCTTGAAATAAGCAAACCCGCGCTTTGTGAGCGCCTGGATTCGACCCGTCATGCCCCCCTCTGCAGGCCTCTCCCCCCGAATCCCCAAGTGCCGCAGATTCGGGGGGAGAGGAGGGAAAATATGCTGAAACGCTCACCCAGGGCAGCGCTCGGGGGGACGGCGGTCCCGAGCTCCTGCCCCTCGCGCGGGCGGGCTACCCTCCTTCGCCCGTGCTGGTCTCTCAGAGGAGGCAGTGGCATCCTGCCACTGCAGCTCTCAAGAAACTTCCAATCTCCATATTACTAACATCCTAATCCAAGAAAAGCGAAATGAACGCTCGCGTCCGCACAAATCACGACGGACCGGCCAGGGCCCAAAGATCAAATGCAAGCAAACGGCGTTAGACTCCCGCATGGGATTCTCCTTCCTGGGACTTCG
>DATKMG010000336.1:0-11394 GCA_035541995.1 Terriglobia bacterium | reverse complement strand
GAATGCCATAAGTAATGCTGTCCTGAAGGAAGCTGTGACACGGATTTCCCCGGACAAGCCATTTGTTGCTGAAGTCAAGGTCGGCAGTGAAGTCACTGTTTATGACCTTAATCTGGCGGTTTATGACGGTTCGGGAAGGCTCTGTCTCGACTTGCAGCAGCAATCTCCCCGAAAAGTTGAGCTCCCGGCAGGCCTGAAGGACCCCGGAGATCCTAAAAAGATGAATCAGGACGAGCTATACCACTCCGGTGAATGGCTTGACAAATACGTTCGCCGGGAAGAAGCCTTGCCTTATTACCAAGAAGCCTTGAAGAAGGATCCGAAGGATTCCCGGGTCAATACGGACCTGGCCTATCTAGCACTCGAACAGGCCAAATGGAACGAGGCTCTCAAGTACCTGAACGTGGCCCTGGAGAGAGATTCTGACAATTCCCGGATCTATTTCGGCAAGGGCCTCGCATTGCAGGGTCTGGAGAAATACGAGGATGCATATGGCCAGTTCTATCGGGCCACATTTTCTGAAGATTATTTCGCAGCAGCCTATTTCAACCTGGCCAAGCTCGACATGAGGCGTGGAGACTTTCGATCTGCTCTTGAAAAAGCGGCAGAAGCTGGATCCCGAAACGGCAAGTTTGCCGATATTCCCGCCCTCCAGGCCGCGGCATTCCGTCACCTGGGTGATCATACTAAGGCTTTGGCAGCGGGGGAAAAAGCCGTGGAGCTGGATCCCATGCACTTCATGGGCGGATATGAAAAAACGCTGGCACTCAGGAACCTTGGGCAACCTACGGAGAACTGGGAGACTACGTGGAAGAGTTACATGCGTGGGGCGACTCAGAATTACCTGGAACTGGCCACGGCTTATGCCAGCTCTGGGCTGTATGGTGAGGCAGAAAATATTCTGTCCGGTTTTGCTGAAGGCCAGGATGCGACCAAGCTCAATCCTATGGTCAATTACCTGCAAGGATATTTCAAACAGATGCAAGGTGACTCGAGTGCCGTGGCGGGCTTCTTTGAGAAGGGGGCCAACGGCCCGGTCATTTACACGAATCCCCACCGTCTGGAAGGAATGGCAGCTCTGGAGGCTGCGCTCCATCTAAATCCGAATGATGCCAACGCTCACCACTTTCTGGGTAATCTGCTTTACGCAATAGGGCGGCGCGAAGAAGGGCTGGCTCAGTGGAAGGAGGCGGTTCGAATCAATGATCGACTTTCCTTGAGCTGGCGCAACATTGGCTACGCCGAGAATCAATTGAATAAGAACTATCAGGCCGCTTATACAGCCTATCAGAAAGTGCTCTCACTGGATCCCAAAGACTCCCGTGGGTTGCTGGAAATGGACCAGGTTGCCGAGCGCTTGAAGATTCCGAGGGCCCAGCGCTTGGACTTCCTGGAGAAACACCGGGAAACTGTGGATCAGCGCGATGATCTGGTCTTCCGCTGGGTCGACCTTCGCCTGGAAGCGGGTAAGAAGACGGATTTCGAGGCTGCTCACGAAGTTCTGAAATCACGCCACTTCCATTCCTGGGAAGGCGGCTATGCGATTCAATTGGCCTGGGTGGAGGTCAACCAGAAGCTGGGAGATCTGGCCTTCGCTCAAAAGGACTACACCACCGCGTTGAATCACTACCAGCAGGCCTGCGAGTACCCCAAGAACCTGGAGGTAGCACCGCGAACCCCCGACCTCCGCTCCCATGTGAATTGGAACCTGGCTAAAACCTATCTGGCGATGGGCCAGACAGACAAGGCCTCCGGCTATTTGAAGAGTATTTTGGGTGAGAAATACAGGAAACCCAACCTTGGAACCTATTACCAGGCATTGGCGCAAAAAGCCTTGAAGAACACGTCAGGTTATGAGGCCTCCCTCGACAGCCTCGAGAAGACGGCTCGTTCCTATACTTCAGGAAAATTCGAGTACCGAGGACGAACGGAGGCGATTGGGGACTACCTGCTCTCATTGGTTCTGGATGAGAAGGGCGACAAAGCCAATGCCTCATTAGCGCTGAAAAGCGCGCTGCAACGGGATCCCCAGGCTGCCCGATTGGCCTTGACTCAGGCACAGATCGATTACGCCGGCGCTCACCAGTGAAAACGATGCGGAGCTTTAATTCGTTGCAATAAGGTGATTGTCATAAAAGTGACCCATGACCTTTTTCAAGGTCACCACGGTCGATGAAAATGCTGGAGGGCCCCGCTTTGTCCACGTAGCATGAAAATGGGCATTCCCCTCCGCCGGAGCGGTACAAGGGTGGGTTCATTCGAACACCACGAACCCACCCCCGGAGCCGCAAGCGGCTCCACCCCCTCCAAGGAGGGGATTTTCAAAAGAGCCATACGGGTCGCGACAGGTGACGGCGGTCACTCGTGCGACCCTCCACCAAGAACCGCGATCTCACAAAAAGGGCTTCCCATGCAAAAAAAGAGCTTTGTGTTCCTAAACACCCTCTTAATCTTCACGTTGCTCGTGCCTCTATTGATTACTTTGCTTGTGGGAAGTCCTCTTACGGCCAGTGGGATCGAGCCCGGCGATCTATTGAAGCTTCGGTCTGTCACTGACGTGCGATTCTCTCCCGATGGGAAGTATCTGGCTTTTACTGTCGAAAATAACGACGGCCCGGAACGTCCCTATCAGCAATTGTGGATTCTGCAATTGTCGGATGAGAAGTACTGGAGGCTCTGCGCGGAAAAGGACACTGCTGCGGGAGCTGAGTGGTCACCGGACAGCCAGTGGATCGCCTTTGAATTAGGTTCGGGAGACCAGATGAATCTCGCAATCTCCAAGCCTGATGGCTCCGGGCTCAAGAGACTCTCTCCCCTCAAATGGACCAACTCTCCCCTGCCGTCCACCGGCAAGAAAATCGCCTGGTCACCGGAGGGCAGTCGGCTGGCGTTTGTCAGTGCGGTCCCAGGACCAGAGACAGGACTGGCCAGCGGCGATCCTATGGTGATCACGCGGTATCTCTACAAGCCCGATTATAGCGAGGGATTGACTCACTTCAACGATAACCGGCGAGTCCACCTCTTCATGGTGGACTTGGCAAGCGGCCAGGTCAGCGAGCTTACCACCGGGAACCATAACGAACACTCTATTGACTGGTCACCCAGTGGAGAGGAGATTCTCTTTGTATCGAATCGCGAGACCCACGAAGATCAGTTCTTCAACTATGATATTTTTGCGCTGAAGATCTCCGACAAGACGATCCGGAGACTGACTGCAACAGAGAATGCTGAGTACCAGCCTCGATGGTCCCCCGATGGCAAGACTATTGCTTTCCTGGGAACGCGGCGCGGGCTGACTGATCTGGAAACGACTATGGAGGATACACATGTCTGGTTGATGAACGCCGACGGGAGCCAACGCCACGAACTTGGAAGCACAATAGACCGCCGACAGGAGTCGTCGGGATGGGCCCCAGACGGCACAGGAGTTTATTGTACTGTGCAAGAACGCGGAAATGTAAGCCTATATCGTCTTGCAGTGCCAAGCGGTAAAGCTGAACCCGTTGTCAACCTCCCTGGAAGAGTCGCAGGATGGTCGATCACCCGGGGCAATAGGATGGGCTTCGCTCTGACGACACCGGAGGATACGGCTGAACTCTACCTCAAAAGCGAAGCCGCCCTACCTCAAAGAATCACCAACCTCAACGAGTCCATTCTTAGAGGCAAACAGGCTGCTGAAGTTGAGCCGATGACTTTCATCAGCAACGACAATAAGTACGAGATTGAAGCGTTTCTGACCAAGCCACTCGGGATGATTGTATCCTCCAGGTATCCGTTGATCGTGAATATCCACGGTGGTCCTCACGGCCAGCAGGGAGTAGCTTTCAACTTCAAGAACCAGGTCTATGCCGCCCGAGGTTGGGCAACCCTGATGGTGAACTATCGGGGTTCCACCGGATACGGACAGAAATTTGCTGATGCTGTGTTTGGCGATCAGAATGGAAACGAGGCCCAGGATGTTCTCTACGGAGTCAGCGCTGCGCTGCGCCGAAACCCCTGGCTGGACCCTGATCGGGTTGGGATTGAAGGAGTGAGCTATGGAGGTCAATTGACGGCCTGGCTGATTACTCAAACCAGCCAGTTTAAGGCGGCGATCCCAACTGCGGGGATCACCAACCTGGTCAGTTACAATTACATGACTTACTACAATCAGTATGAACAAATGGAGTTTGGCATTTTCCCGCACCAAGGTACGTTGATGGATGAACTTTGGCGTCGCTCGGCGCTCCGGTATGTCGCCCAAGTGAAGACCCCCGTGATGCTGATGCATGGCGAGAACGATAGTGATGTGCCAATCGCAGAGTCCGAGCAGTTCTACATTGCTCTGAAGGACGTGGGGGTTGAGGCCGTTATGGTCAGGTATCCTCGGGAAGGACACGGGATGCGGGAACCCAAACACATCGTTGATAGTCTTGAGCGTTCCATCGGCTGGTACGAGAAGCATTTCCCTAAATGAACCGCAGAGGCGTTGAGTCGCAGAGAGTCAATGACATCACGGAGCGCATTAGGGGTTGTGCTGTTATAGTACATCGGCGTCTGGGTCCCGGCCTCTTGGAATCTGCCATGAGGAATGTCTCTGCTCCTGAAGGACGGGCTAGAAGGTATTGTCAATGATCTGGAGGAGCGCCTCAGCGACTCTGCGCCTCTGCGGTGAAATCTCTCTTTCTCAACTGTCATCGAAATCAAGTTGCGGGATGTTCCTACAAATTTCAAGCAAGAAGAAGGAAGGAAAGTATGAGAACTCTGCCCCGTAGCAGCCATCAACGTCAGTCTCAAGAAAGTCGAGCTTCAGGACTAGAGTGGGTCGTTTGCCTTTTGTTGATGACGTCTTTTTCGTCTTTTGCCCAATCGCTCTCCAATACCCCAGCCAAGGCCGGTATGGACCCAGAACGACTGGCCCGAATCCCAGTACGAATGAAAGCCTATGTAGAGAAAGGGACCATTGCCGGAGCCGTGACGCTGGTGGCCCGTCATGGAGTTGTGGCCAACCTGGAGGCGGTGGGTTATCAGGACCTCGAGTCTAAGAAGCCCATGAGGACCGATTCTATCTTCCAGATTATGTCAATGACCAAGCCGGTGACTGCCGTGGCCTTGATGATGCTGGTTGAGGAAGGGAAGGTCGTGATAAGCGATCCTGTGGAAAAGTATCTGCCCGAATTCCGAGGACTTTGGCTAAATCAATCCGGCGCCACCAACAAAGAACGAATCCAGGTTCGGCCTTCGCGACGGATCACCCTCCGAGATCTCCTGACTCATACCTCTGGAATGGTCTCCGATCCGCCTCCAGGAGCCGATGGCTTGCTGTCCAGGATGCACCTGTCTCTTGCCGAAGCGGTCGCGCTCTATTCGCAGCAACCTCTGGAATTCGAGCCCGGGACGCGCTGGCAGTACAGCAATCCTGGTATTGCCACGCTGGGCCGCATTGTCGAGGTCGTATCGGGCCTGCCGTATGAAAAATTTCTGGAGGAACGAATCTTCCAGCCATTGGGGATGAAGGACAGCTTCATTTTTCCCCCTGCCGACAAGACGAGCCGGATGGCCATGGTTTACAATCTTGAGGAAGGAAAACTAAAGAGGGCCGACAAGAATATCCTGGCAGGGGATCCTGCCGCCTTCCGGAAGGGCGCCCGTTATCCAGGCCCCGAGTATGGCGTTTGTACGACAGCAGCGGACTTGTTTTCCTTCTATCAGATGATGTTGAATAATGGGAGCTATAATGGGAAGCGGTTGCTTTCCCGAGCCGGAGTGGAAGCGATGACGACGTTGCAGACCGGCACAATCGATCCCGCTGGTCATTCGCCAGGCAAGGGATACGGTCTGGCCTGGACTGTGGTCAAAGATCCATTGGGAGTCCTGCAATACCAGTCTCTGGGGACCTTTGGCCACGGCGGCGCCTTCGGCACTGAGGGTTGGATCGATGCCAAGAAGGACTTGATTGGGATCTTCTTGATTCAGCGCGACAGCGGTGGAGACGGAGAAGAAGCCAATGCATTTAAGGCTATGGCCGCTGCAGCAATTGCGGACTAGATTTTCGATTTCCGATTTTCGGATTTCGAGTGCGGATTTATACAGATTGACCTTTATAGACTTGCAGAACCTAGTGACACTGCCCCCTCACCCCAGTCCCTCTCCCCCCGAGGGGGGAGAGGGTGACCGAAGGTCGGGTGAGGGGGTGGGTATACCTGAGAATGGGAACTCGTCAATGAATGTCGCAATGGTTAAAATACGGAGACTCAATGGCCAAAGACTGGAAACTCATTGCAGAAGGATTGAATCTGGGCATCCCGGATAGTGAATGGGAGAAGATTGAAGTTGTACTAAAGGAACTGGACTTGGCTTTTCAGCCCTTGCTTCAGTGCCTTTCTCCCGTCACGGAACCTGCATTCCATTTTGAATGCGATCGTGAGGAACAGCTGTGACTTTTGGACAAATAGCACGGGCGTTACGGTGCCGGGAATTTACGGCTACAGAACTTACAAGGGCAACGCTTGACCGGATCAAAAAGTCCAACTCCCGTTTGTGCAGCTTTATCACGATCCTGGAAGAAACGGCTGTCGCCCAAGCAAAACGGGCTGACGCCGAGCTGACCAGGGGGATCGATCGGGGCCAGTTGCATGGTGTCCCTGTGGCGGTCAAGGACCTCTTTTTTACACAAGGTGTTCCTACCACTTCGGGATCACGAATCTTTTCGACCCATATTCCCGATCATGATGCCACAGTGGTCGAGAAATTGGCTGAGGCGGGCGCTGTGCTGGTTGGCAAGACCAACATGCACGAACTGGCTTATGGAATCACTTCTTCGAATCCGCATTTCGGGACTGTGCGAAACCCATGGGACCTGGAGCGAATCCCAGGCGGGTCCAGTGGAGGATCCGGCTGTGCCGTGGCTGCCGGCCTGGTTCCAATCGCGATGGGAAGCGATACGGGTGGATCCATTAGAATTCCGGCTTCGTTTTGCGGCGTGGTGGGATTGAAACCGACCTATGGGCGCATTAGTCGCTCCGGATCGATGCCGTTATCATTCACTCTGGACCATATGGGTCCACTGGCCTGCTCGGTGCGGGATGCCGCCATGACGCTCAATGTGCTGGCCGGTATTGACAAGCGTGATCCGTCTTCCAGCTCTCGGCCGGTTGTGGATTACCTCCCTGGTGAACACGTCTCCATCCAGGGATTACGAATAGGGCTCCCGGAGAATTTTTACTTCGATCGAATTCATCCTGAGGTCGACCTTGCAGTCAGACGGATGGCAGCCTGCGCAGAATCATTGGGGGCACAAATCGTCTCTGTTCGAGTCCCCGACATCGGAGCCATTAATACCGTCGCGAGAATTATCCTATTGGCTGAAGCATCAGCGGTGATGCAACCTTATCTGGAACGTCGAAGCGACATAGGCTCAGATGTTCGGCGCCTGCTCGATCAAGGCTGCCTGCTTCCGGCCACCGACTATCTCGATGCTCAACGACTGAGACGAGTGATGAGACAAGAATTCGAAACTGTCTGGAAAGGGGTGAATTGTCTCTTTACTCCCACAACACCGACATCCGCACCAAAAATCGGACAGGCAACTCTCGAATTCAATGGGACCGAAGAGGACACTCGGATCGCAACAACCCGCCTGGTGAGAGCCGTCAATGCTCTGGGCTTCCCGGCGTTGTCAATCCCCTGCGGCAGGGACACCCTTGGCTTGCCGATGGGACTTCAGATTATTGGTCCGGCTTTCCAGGAGGAGCTCATCTTGCGGGTCGGAGCTGCTCTGGAGGATGCTAGTGGCCTCGGCCCCTGGCCCGAAATCGATGAGAAACAATCACCGGGGGTTAATCTGACATAAACTTTGAGGGCAATGGCCCGGAAGAATAAATCAACCACTGAGGCACAGAGAACACAGAGTGCGAATCCTGAGGAGTTGATAATTCTCGGCGTTGTCATTTCATGAATTCCCGATGAAGGATTCAGCTTCCGAGTGAAAGGCCACAGACCCAATGAAAAAGCTCCCAAATCTAGTGGGTGGGGATTTACGATTCATGTCAGTTTTTCTCTGTGTTCTCTGTGCCTCTGTGGTTGAAATCACTAAGTTGAAATCACTAACAGGATGAAATTGAAGCCAGAGAGGAAGGATTGATCAGATGAAATGGATCCGTCAAAGAGCGCTGAGTGGTGAGATTCTGGCTGGAACGTTTCTTAATCTCGGATCGCATATGACGGTTGAGATCGCCGGACGAGCCGGCTTCGATTGGCTGTTAATTGATATGGAGCATGGTGCGGGGGATCTCCCTCAACTGGTGCACCAGTTGCAGGCAGCCGACTGTACTCCTGCAGCCCCATTGGTGCGGATCGCCTGGAACGAGGCTCCCCGATTCAAGCGAGTTTTGGACCTTGGGCCCTCCGGGGTTATGGTTCCCTGGGTCTGCAGTGCCGAAGAGGCCCGGCAGGCCGTGGCTGCCATGCGTTATCCCCCTCAGGGCATTCGCGGGGCCGCGAGCTTTAACCGGGCCTGTGAATTCGGAAGAAACTTTGAAGAATACTTTTCCCGGGCCAGTGAGAATCTTCTCACCATAGTTCAAATTGAATCCCCGCAGGCTGTGGATCACATTGACGAAATTGCTTCGGTCGACGGCGTCGATGTCCTGTTTGTGGGCCCACTGGATTTGAGTGTGAACCTTGGAGCACCCAAGAAATTCGACAACCCGGCGTTCCGGTCTGCCATAAGCAAGGTGATAGACGCAGGTCGCAAGTATGGGAAAGCCCCCGGAATTCTGCTTTGGAGTTCTGAACAACTTCCACAAGCCGTTGCAGACGGATTTACCTTCGTCGGGCTTGGCTCGGACGGCGCAGCTGTCGCGACCGCCATGAACCAGTGGTCCTCCTTATTGAGCGCGCTCAAAGTTGCCAAGTAACGCAGGCGCAAGTCCGAGCAAATCGGGTGCAGTTCCCATGGCAAGGGGGAATCTGCTCGCCACAGAGGCACAGAGGACACAGAGTCAAAAATCCTAGGGATTCAAAGACCATGAAATTCAATTAGTCGTATGAATTTTCTATTATGACAATGTGGTTTTAAAGGAGGGTCGCGCGAGTGACCACCGTCACCCGTCGCGACCACTGTAACCTGAGCGGCCAAGGCCCCGACGGAGCGGGGCCCTCCGCCATTTTCATCCGCAGTGGTGACCCAAAAAGGTCATGAGGCACTTCTATGATTTTAGACCCCTGGTGACAGGTGGCAGACACACATAAAAATCATTTGGAATCCAAATAGTCAATGATATTAAGATTCACGTGGTTTTTTCTCGGTGCCCTCTGTGCCTCTGTGGTCGAATTCCGATGTGAAATGGGACCGAGTTTGGTGCCCCTGCGGTTGGACGGCTCAATCGAATTCCAGTTTCCGGTAGAATTCAACTTTTACCTGCTCAAAGAAAGGGAGTTGATTTTGAAGAAGTGCTTCGTGTGCTGAGTCCCCGGCAAAGAAGTCGAGGGTCTTATAGGCCATATTGAGATCAGGGAAATCGCATTCCCAAATCAATGTATTGCAGGGTTCTCCGCCCGAGATGGGTTGAAGTCGACGCCCCTTGGGGTAATCCGGTCGCGCCGCTTCCAAATCGGCAAATTGCTTTTCCAGCGCCATGAATTCCCGCTCGTGAGGCGCAGTAAACCGTTGGATGATCCGCATAGTCACACGCATGGTTTAACCCTCCAATAAGATTTGAACTCTTTCACACAAAGGGAACTGCGAGTCCAGGGCAAGCTGACGCAATGCTGCACGACCGGCATCGGGGTGAATAGTATGGGGTGAAGTCACAGAGAAGGCCGCCAGAAGTGTGGCCAACTGCTGGGCCTCTGCCAATTCCAAGTCCAGGGCCAAGCCGGCAAGAATCCCGGCCAGATGTGCGTCTCCGGCCCCTGCGGTGCTTTCGACCGGAACAGACAAGGTGGGCAGATGCCGGAGTACGCTCCCATCCCAGCTCCAATTCCCGCTCTTGCCTGCTGTGATGGAAAGGCGAATCGCTGGATTCTCCTGTCTGAACCGCTCAATAGCCACATTGATGATATCTTTCACATCGGATCCTTCGGCAGGCAGCCCGGCAGCCGCGGCCGCTTCGTCCCGGTTGACGGCCAGCAAATCGACGTGGCGGAGCAAGCCACAACCCAAGACCGAGGAGATATCGTCCGTAGTAAAAGAAGCAGCTCGGAAAAAACCGTGTTGGGTTGCAGTACGGAGAAGCACCCCCCGGGCCTCCAGGGGGACTTCCGGGGCTGATAAGGCTATTCCTCTGCCTTGAAAACGCACAAATTCCTGCTCAGCGAGCCCCACATCGGCTTCTTCCACGTGAGAAGAAGCGGAATCATCGGTAGTCAGATTACCTCCACTGCCATCAGGGTATAGAAAGCACATCGAATAGAGTGTCTGAACTCCCGGCATCCTCTTGACGTAACGTATATCCATTCCTACCGAAGCCATCTCCTCCAACATTTGCCGACCGACGGGATCTTCACCCACACGGCCCACAGGGATGGTGACAAATCTCTCACCCAACAACACAGCCACATAATGCGCAATGATGTGGAGCTTACAGTAGTCTCGCCGGTCGAGGAAACGACCAGCCCGGCTCTCTTCCCGCCCCAGGGTTTCGTTGCCCTTGAGAACAAAGAAACTCCCGGAGCCTATGCCGCCAACGCCGATCAGGGCCAGATAGCGAAGCTGGTCAGAGGAGAACTTTAGTTGTTCCATGAGTTTTGAATCTGTAAGCTCCGTGCAAATCCGTGTCCCCGTTCGCCCCTTAGCCGAGGCCGAGATCCCATTCCGGATGTTCACTAATGGGGTGAGACGCCGTTGCAATCGTTGCGGTAATTAAGACGTCTGGATGTTCCTGGAGCAACGTTATGGGGTACTCCACTGTCTTTGGTCCAAACAAGGCAACGCGCAAAGCTGTCTGTTTCCAGGCTCCTGTGTCGCTAAAGAGGCGGACCTTTCTGGCGGATAAGCATTCTTTCACGCCTAAAGTCACGGACATGGGGGGAACAAACTGATAGGCTGCTCCAAAGGTGCGCTGGGCCAGAGCCAGGATCGTATCCAGGTTATTATCCTGAACGCGGATTGTGGAGTTTCGTAATTCCTCAAGAGTGATGGTACTGAATGGATGGCGGCGGGTTTGGTTGTAGGCCACGTGGCCATCCTGTCCCCAGCCCCCATAAGTAATATCGATAGGGGCCGACCAGATCTTCCGCGCAATCACGTCAAGATTCTGGGCGTTGAGCCAATGCCGGTTTTCCGGAGGAACCGACAAGGCCGGATCGATCGGACCATAGAAATATTCTTCCATATAACCCCGGAAGCTATACGGATGCTTTCGAGGCAGCTCGCGTCCCTGCCAGTCTAGACACTCATCCATGTGAAACACC
>DATKMG010000335.1:0-10697 GCA_035541995.1 Terriglobia bacterium | reverse complement strand
TGTCTCGAAGCGCTCACGCAACCGGCAGTGACTTGTTGCGCGTGGGCCTGATCGGTTGCGGTGGTCGAGGCACAGGCGCTGCGGTCGAGGCTTTAAGCGCAGATCAAAACGTCAAGCTCGTGGCCATGGGAGATGCCTTTGCCGATCGTCTGCAATCGAGTCTGGCCAAGCTCAAGGAGAATAAGACCGTCAATTCAAAGGTCGATGTTCGTGAAGATCGTTGCTTCGTCGGCTTTGATGCCTATCAGCAGGTAATCGACAGCGGGATCGATGTAGTCCTGCTGGCCGAACCTCCGCATTTCCGGCCACGACATTTGAAAGCGGCTGTTGAGGCTGGAAAGCATGTCTTTGCAGAAAAGCCTGTCGCAGTCGATGCTCCTGGCGTTCGATCAGTTCTGGCAACCTGTGAAGAAGCTCGGCAAAAAAGACTTTCGGTGGTATCGGGCCTGTGCTTGCGGTATTCCCGTGGATTTCAGGAAAGCATCCAGCGTATTCACGATGGGGCTTTGGGTGAACTCCGAACTCTGTTGGCCAACGATTATCGGGGATCGATTTGGGTTAAACCCAGGCAGCCGAAATGGACTGATATGGAGTGGCAAATGCGTAATTGGTACTACTTCACCTGGTTGTCCGGCGATTTCAATGTCGAGCAGCACGTTCACTATCTGGACATTTGCGCTTGGATCATGAAAGGCGAATATCCAATTCGGGCTGTTGGTATGGGTGGCCGCCAGGTCCGCGTCGGACCCGAATACGGCAACATATATGACCACCATTCTGTCGTTTATGAATATGCCAACGGTGTCAGACTTTTCAGCAACTGCCGGCAGCAGTCCGGATGCCACGGTAACATGAGTTGTGACGTTCTGGGTGCCAAAGGGACTGCTCATCTCACAGAAGAGGAGTTGACCGTTTCAGCGGGAACGACCTGGAAGTTTCCTGGCCCGGAAAATAACGTTTATCAAACTGAGCACGATGAGTTGTTCGCTAGTATCCGCAATGGCAAGCCAATCAACAACGGCGAGTACATGGCGAAGAGTTCCTTGCTCGCCATCATGGGTCGAATGGCCACTTACACTGGACAATCAATCACCTGGGAACAGGCATTGAATTCCAGAGAAGATCTGACACCCCAGAAATATGAGTGGGGATCTATTCCGACCCCCGCCATCGCCATGCCTGGCATCACCCAATTCATTTGACTTTGGGCCTACTCGGAAGCTCTGAGTCCATAAAGAGGTGCAACATGCCTATCCATGAAAGAACGAACTCCGCTTTTCTTCATCGCCGTGCCATGCTAAAGGCCGGAGTAGCGAGCCTGCCGGCATTGGTCTGGCATGGCCTGCCCGCCATGTCGGGAACTACTCCCGCTGACGCGAAGAAACCCACACTCTTTCAGATTGCCTGCATGACTCTTCCCTACTCGCAATTTCCTCTGGAACGCGCACTGACGGGTATACGCTCCGCCGGGTACAGCTATGTCGCCTGGGGGACTACCCACAGGGAAAACAATGGGAAAGAGGTCCCCGTGATTGCGTCAGATGCCCCTCCGGCCAGGGCCAAGGAACTGGCAGCCCGCTGTCGCGACCTGGGATTGGTTCCTTTAATGATGTTTTCAGGGGTGTACCCGGAAGCCGCAAATGCTATAGAAATTCTGACAAACCGGATTCGCCAGGCATCTGCTGCCAACATGCCGCAGGTGCTCACGTTTGGTCACACCGAGGGCAGTGACCGGAAGCTCTGGACAGAACGGTTCAAGAAACTGGGACCGATTGCCCGTGACCAGGGAGTGATGATTGTGGTCAAACAACATGGCGGCAACACGGGTACTGGCGCGGCTTGCGCCGAGATCATCCGTGAAGTGGCGGATGAGGGAGTCAAGGTAAACTATGATGCCGGGAACGTCATGGACTATCTCAAAATCGATCCCCTTTTGGATATTCAAAAGTGCGCGGAAGAAATCAGAAGTTTCTGTATCAAAGACCATCGCCACTTCCCCTCAGACCAGGACTGTGGGCCCGGGTTGGGGGAAATCGACCACTACAAGCTTCTTCACACTGTGGCTTTTACCGGATTAAAGATGCCACTATGTTGTGAGAACATCTTTGCCCCTGTGATTCCTCGTCCTACGGTTCCAGAGGGGGTGGATGCCCTGGCGCGTCGGGCTAGAGAGTTTCTGGAGATTGTGCTTCAGGGCCTGCAGGCCTGAAGCCAAGACATTCCGGTTGAATTCCGCAACTTCTCAGCGTCCAAGGGGACGGTAGTTAACGTCTAGAATGCTGAGACGCTGCAGATGATAAGGGAGACGCTCCAGGAACTCGGCATAGTCTTTCTTGTCCCGGGGAGTCCATGTGACTTCTGCTAATGCTGAGACCCGAGGAAAGGCCATGTATTCGAGAAGCCTCGGGTTGGGGATATACTCTGTCCAAAGATTCCCCTGCGCCCCTAATACGTGCCGTGCTAATTCCTGTGGGATTTCTTCGGGTATGGGCTCATAGTTGTAGACAACTTCCAGCGGAAGATACCCCCCAATCGCCAGAGGCTCTTTGGCTGTGTCTTCGGATTGATAGTAGTCAAAGTAAGTAAATTCGTCCGGGGCCATCACCACGTCATGGCCGGCTCTGATCGCGGCAATTCCGGCCTTCTCGCCACGCCAGGGCATGACCAGGGCACTAGGGGCCAGGCCGCCTTTCATTGTGTCCTCATCCCAAATCATGCGCCGCCCCTTCGAAGTGAGGAACTGATCCATGCGGTGGGTGAAGTAAGCCTGCAATTCCTCCTCGTTCCTCAGTCCCAATTCTTTGATTCGAGCTTGGGCTTCCGGGCTGGTCTTCCATTGAGTCTTGGGTACTTCGTCCCCACCGGTGCCAATGAATTGGGATGGAAATAAATCCAATACTTCGGTCAATACATTTTGGAGAAACTGTATGGTGGATTCGTTGACATTGAAGATATTCTCACTGATCCCCCATGTGGTGCCGACCTCTATCGGCTTGCCGGTGTTCCCCAGTTCCGGGTAGGCCGCTATAGCTGCCTGGGCATGCCCTGGCATTTCAATGTCGGGGACTATATTGACGTGGCGAATCCGTCCAAACTCCACGATTTCACGAATATCGTTTTGGGTATAAAAACCGCCGTGACGCTTACCGTCAAACTTCAAATTCCCGACATTATCGTCCTCCAGTCGCCCTATCATTGTCTCTTTCCGCCAGGCTCCCACTTCAGTCAACCTGGGATATTTTTTGATTTCGATTCGCCACCCTTGATCGTCTGTGAGGTGCCAGTAAAAGCAATTCATCTTGTGCAGGGCCAGCAGGGCAATGAACTTTTTGACGAATTCCTTGGGCACGAAATATCGCACTGAATCTAACAAAACACCACGCCAACCAAAGCGAGGATAATCTATGATCTGAACACAGGGAATAGTCCATTCGACCTGGGCGATCCGGGTCTGGTGGAAAATTTCGGGAGGCAGAAGCTGCCTCAAAGACTGAAATCCATAGAAAAGCCCTGCGGACCCGGGGGCAATGATAGTAACCCTCCTGGGCGTCACGGCCAGCTGGTAGCCCTCTTCTTCGAGCTTCCCGAGGGAAGGGTCTCGCTTGATCTCAATGACTGGGTCTCCTGCCTTGCTGGCACGCCGGACCTTCAGCGGGAATCCGGTAGCCGGTGAAAGCATATCGGACAGCTGTTGTCCCTCATAGGTCGAGTATTCATCAACCAAAATAGCGGTGGCCGGCGTTAAGCGAAAGTCTCCTTCCTGCATACGCGTCTGCACGGGCCTTGGGATTACAGATATTGTCCTGGCGGGTGCGAGACATATCATTGAAAAGAACAACAGGACTGTGGAAGAAGAAATAAGCACAATGACGCCTTTTGATGGTCGTACCATGGCTCTGTCTCCTGGTCTTAGAGTTAAATATCTCGAGCTAAAGTGGAGGCTTATTTCTGTGCACCGCTTAAGGAGGTCCGTACGGAGAAATTCCTTCCGCTCCTTAGAAGCATCCATCTTGGCAAAAGGGTTGAGCCCAAGGTCAAACTCACCAGGCTAAATCGATCATGAGGATGTCCAACCGCGGCCAAGTTCAACGGGGTAATAATAGCAAGAGAGTCACCTTTCTAACCACCAGCACACAACTGGCACTCCAGCGATCCACCAGCAGTCCTGGAGCGCGTCAATTATAGTCAGGTTGAGTGGGCGTGCATCTGCTCTTCTCAAACGTTCAACTTGTATCAATCAAGGTCAAAGATTCGGAGCAACGGGGGACGCCCGCTAAGCCAAGTGAAAGGTCCGGCTGTACCATACCGTAATAAACCTGCTAAACTCGGTCGCTATCAAGCGGGAGGTACGAGATGCAAAGTCAAAGACGACTGCTCGTCACAGTTCTCTTCCTATCGATTGCATGGCCATGGCAGATGGCAAAGGCGCAGATCCAGTCCGAAGACCTCTCCGTTCTGGAAGGCTGGAACCGCTGGTCTGACGCCAAGAACCAGCTCCAACGTCAATTGAATTCTGTGGCGTTCCAACTCCTGGAAAAGCGAAGGGCTGAGATCGGAGAGCTCAGGTCCGTCGGGGATTGGAAAGCCCGCCAGATCCGGGTGAGAAAGGTACTTGATGAAGTCATCAGTCCCTTCCCCCCAAAGACACCACTAAACGCCCGGGTTCTTGGAAGTCTGCGGAAAGAGGACTATCTAGTCGAGAAGATCATCTTTGAATCCCGGCCGAAGTTTTATGTCACCGGATGTCTTTTCATCCCGGAGGCCCGCAAGGGTAAATCACCGGCAATCCTGGACGTTCTTGGGCACACGGATATCGCGTTCCGTGCTCCTGGCTACCAGCAACTTCTTCTGAATCTGGTGAAGAAAGGTTTCGTAGTTTTTGCCATGGATCCAATCGGCCAAGGAGAGCGGTTGCAGTACTATGATTCCGCGCAAAGGCGCTCTCTCGTGGGCGGGCCGACCACTGAGCATTCATATCTCGGCAATCAGTGTTTTCTTTCCGGCGGTTCAGCTGCCCATTACTTCACCTGGGACGGGATCCGGGCAATCGACTATCTGGTCTCTCGTCCAGAGGTCGACGCCGCAAGAATCGGAGTTACCGGAATCTCCGGGGGTGGGACCCAAACAAGTTACATTGCTGCGTTTGATGAGCGTGTCCTGGCCGCGGCGCCAACTTGTTATATCACCAGTTACCAGAGGTTGCTGGAATCGATCGGCCCTCAGGATGCAGAGCAAAATTTCAATGGCGGACTGCGGCATGGAATCGACCATGCGGATTTGCTCGAGGTCCGCGCACCGCGTCCAACACTGGTTGTCTCAACGACTCGCGATTTCTTCAGCATTCAAGGGGCGCGGGAAACCTTTATGGAGGCGAAAAGTGCTTTTCGGGCCCTGGGCGCGGAGGAGAGTCTGACCATGATCGAAGATGATCATGGTCATGGGTATACTAAGAAGACACGCGAAGCTATTTACGGCTTCTTTCAGAAATACCTGAATAATCCCGGAAGTCCAACAGATGATGAGGTACAGATTCTTCGTCCAGAGGAATTGACAGTAACTTCGACGGGCCAGGTGAGCGACTCAATGGGCGGTGAGACCGTCTTTACTTTGAATCGGTCAGCTGCCGGTAACCTTATTGATCGCCTGGAGGAATCTCGACGTGATTTGCCAACCCATTTGCCCCGAGTGAAAGAAGCGGCGCGTGAACTCTCCGGATATGTGAAACCGACTGATCCTCCCGGAGTGATCTTTCGTGGCCGCTATCCCCGAGCGGGTTATCAGGTAGAACTGTATGCCTTGACTCAAGGAGATACAAGTGTATTGCCAGTGCTTCTCTTTGTCCCGGAGGGGAAGAATCCCCACCCGGCATTGATTTACCTTCACCCGCAAGGAAAGGCCGCATCGGCCCAACCTGGGGGAGAGATGGAGCATCTGGTAAAGCTCGGTTTTTCTGTTCTTGCTCCGGACCTTTCGGGGACGGGCGAATTAGGCCAGGTAACTGAGTCCACCGCATTTCTGGGGGTTCAGGTTGGAAGACCCATTGCCGGGATACGCGCAGCCGACATCATCCGCTGTCTTCAGTTCTTGAAGTCGAGGGAGGAGATCAACCCGAACTCTGTGTCTGCACTGGCACGGGGCGAGATGTGCATTCCGTTGCTACACGCAGCGGTATTCGAAGAATCCCTCAAGCAGATCACCCTGGTGGAGCCCCTTGTTTCCTTGGAATCGGTGGTCATGAGTCGTTTCTACCACCTGGATCCAGGAAGCCTGATCGGTAACATCCTGACGGCCTATGACCTTCCCGACCTGGCAGCCGCTTTGGCTCCGCGCAAGCTGGCGTTGGTCGATATCTTCGACCAATTGCATCAGCCAGCAAGCGCTGACCCCCTGAAAAAGGGATTGGAGGTGGTGCGTCGGTCCTACTTGGAATCGGGTGTACCGGATAACTTGATGGTCACCCATTCAACTCCCGGTCGATCTCTGGCAGAAACGCTGAGCAGTTTTCTTCGGTAAACTCGGCGGCACTTCTGCCTCGCGGCTCCAAACAAGTCTACGCCCATTGCCAGGACACCCATAAACCCAGCTTTCTAGTTTTTTTTCATCGACCGTTTTGCCCCGGCGCTTGGTGCCGCAAGGTGAACCTCTTTCAAACGGCCCATTTAGACATCAGTCGCCTGGCCAGCCGGGCATTATCCTCCACCTGAAAGTCGAACATGCCGACGCATAAGCAATAAGCGCCTGCCTTCAAGGCGTATCTGAAGCCTTCCTCCGGTTCAATGCGCCCTGCTGCGAGGGTTTTGAATGCGATCCAGGGGATTTTAGCCCTGGCCATGATTTCGGGAGTGCGGTCTGGATTAGCTGCATAATATCCGGCGCGATTGAGCGTTTTCATGTAAAAGTCCGGGAGAATTCCCTCTTTCTGGACTTGCTCAATGGTCTCATTCTGATGCGCACCAATCCCGACAAGCATCCCCAATCGCCGAATCAGCGAAACATGATCGGCTAAATCCCGCAAATTCTTTTGGGCAACAAAATAGTCGGCTGATTCTCCCTGGATGTAGCAGCCAATGGCCCCGTTGTCAGCAGCGACCCCAATGTTCTTCTCGATGTCCTTCTTAGTGGCCCCCTGCTGCGGTTTGGCAGAAGTTTGGGCAATCCAGGGCATGCGAGATCCATTTGTCTTCTCGTAGAGCTTTAGAAAACCCAGAACATTTTCATCTATCCTACCCAGAAAAGTGTTGATGCCGTGGTGGACACCCAGAGACAAGATCTCGACTACTTTTTCATGGGTGAAGTACTGCCTGAAAAGGCGGCTGGAGTACAGCAAGGGTTCCGCATGGGGAATGAAGCTGAACGGATTTCCCCCGATAATTAAACGACTGATCTTGTGTTTGCCCAATTGGACGGTAGGTAATTCAGCCAGAATCGGAGGATTAGCTTGGGGACTTTCCTGTGTCTGGGAGGACCCAATCGAGCGCGACGGATGGGCCAGCACCGTCCCAAGGGCCCCTGCACCTGTGGCTGTCAGAAATTTCCGACGGGAAGAAATGCGTTTCATAATGAGGCTCCTTGTGACCAGTTTGACTCTTGTCGGAACAAAGGTACGGGAAAGAGTCTGGGAAACCCGAAAATGATGATTCAAAATCCGCAATCAAAAAGGGAGCGCCTTGGTGCGTGGTTTTGTGATGCCCTTCATGAGGGACTGCTATACTTTCCCTGATTGAGTATTATCCTGATTGGTTGATAGATCAAGCAATTGAAGACTTACTGAAAAGTTACGCACAAAGGGAGAACATCGAAACCTCGGACTGAAATGCCATGTGAAGGGTCACGAGGTAGCAGCCAGAATCTGAATCAGTTTCTGAGAGCGACGATATTCTCCATTAAGCCTCGGGGGGAGCTGCGCGGCGGGTGTTGTTTTCTGATATGATCGAGTCCGCAACCGCCATTTATCGGGATCCGTGAATATTCGGGCAAACAGGCGTGGATCGAGTCAATACGCCTCAGACAGATGATTGAATTAGCCCATACTATCAATCAGGGGTCTGAGTATAATTGTGAGGGGGAATTTACCTGGAAAAAGAACAGAGCACGGATCAGACTCCGTGCTCCGGCAAGCAGTGGGAATGCTGCGTTAGATCTTCACTACATCTGAAGCCTGCAGACCCTTCGGTCCGCTCGTGACAGTGAGTTCTACCCGCTGGCCTTCACTGAGAGATTTGAAACCAGCCTCCTGGATCGCTGAATGATGGACAAAAACGTCTTCCCCACCGTCGCGTTGAATGAACCCAAATCCCTTGGCATCATTGAACCACTTGACTGTTCCTTGTTCTTTCATGTTGTCTTCCTTTGTTTTTTTTGAATTTGCAGATCCAACCTGTTTCTGACCCGCCCTTGCTTTTCAGGAAGAACAACTTAAAGGCAGTTTGCTGGTTCCTGGCTACAAAGTAAAAAAGGCCGCGAATCATGGATTCTGCGGCCTTTACTGAGATCACAAAAACCGATTAAGATTGCGAAAGCCATAATACCGGAAGAACATGAAAAATGCTATAAAAAAATCATCACATACTGTCTTTCTGCAGTTTACTGCCTGTAACTTGCCCTCATCTGCTTGTAATAATAGAACTTGTTCCGGATCTGAAGTCAAATATCATTATTGATTTCGATTTCAATCCGAAAAAGATTGAAGAATTGAAGAAATAAGGGATCAAGAAGATGAAGGAGGGTGCAATCAATAGTGACGTACAACAGAGATGCCGGTTCAGGGTTTCTTGGTGACCTGGCAACCCCTTGGCCTGAAAGGCCAAGATAGTGGAGCCCAGGGCCAGCGAAGGGACTTTTGTCCCGAGCGTCGCCCTGGGTCAATGCCCCCCAGGAAATACGCCGAGCTCTGAAGGAGCGGAATAGGAAACCGGACCCCATCAATCCAATGTTGAGGAGGAAGAGGGTGGTCTGTGAGCGCAAGAACCTGGAGGCTCAAGATCTCTCTTTCGCCCCTTTCAGGGCTGGGGGCGTCCTAGGGGGCACTTGTACCCAGAGCTGCGCGGTGGCCTGAAGCCCAGGTGACCGCCGTCACCCGCTAGCCGCTGGGCTGGATTATGCTGGCCTTTCAGGCCAGGCTTTCGATGCTGTTCCTCTGTCCGTCACTTTTGATTGCACCCGATGAAGGAAGCCAATTTGAGTCACAAGAGGCACGGGTGTAAGCTAGCAGGTCAATCCGATCGAGCATCATGACCACATGGTTCTCCAAATCATTGTTCGACAGCGCAACTTGACTTGGTCCTTGCCACCTCCGATGTGTGGAGATAGTCCCTTTTATGAAAATGCGGTTTTTGGTGGAGGGTCGCGCTACGTCGCGACCGCGGCCCCGACGAAGCGGGGACCTCCAGTATTTTCATCCGCGGCGGTGAACTTGAAAAGCTATGAAACTGAGTTTGGAGTTCATGCTTTAGCATACCTGAAGCAAGGACAACTTAAAGGTTGAACTCCGAACCAATCCGCCATTTTCATCAATCATGGTGACCGAAATCGGTCTCGAGGCATTCTTATGAAAAGCTACCGTAAAGAACTCTGGTTCAATGTCCCTTCTCGTCGCGCCTTTGTTAACATTACTTCCCAGGTACAACAGTGCCTTAATGAAAGCCGCATCAAGGAAGGATTCGTCCTTGTAAACGCTATGCACATAACTGCATCCGTTTTCATTAACGATGACGAGAGCGGTCTTCACAACGATTACGATAAATGGCTTGAAAGATTAGCCCCACACGAACCGGTCAAACAGTACCGCCACAATGATACCGGGGAGGACAATGCGGACGCACATCTGAAGAGGCAGGTAATGGGGCGTGAAGTAGTAGTGGCAGTAACCGAAGGGCGACTCGATTTTGGTCCTTGGGAACAGATCTTCTATGGGGAGTTCGACGGAGGGAGAAGGAAGCGGGTCTTAGTAAAGATCATAGGAGAATAAGTAGTGGGGGTGTCGTGCGCTTGGACTCATTGAAGTCAGTTCCCTTGTCTACTCGAAGAAACTTCGGATGCTACTATCGACTCATGCCAGGACAATGACAACTCTAGAGGTCACCTCTTCTGCGCTTCATCCTTCGTAAAGTGAGATTTCTACCCGGACAACCAGGCTGAAATTGTTGGTCCGCGAGGTAACGGTTATTGTCAAGGAGGCAATAATGTCAACAGGCATGGCATGGCGAGTACTTGCTGTCGGTCTTGGAATAAGCGTGTTATTTGGGCTGGCGCGGAGGGCAGGGGCACAAAATATCGTGGTGGATGCGGCTCCGTCGCATGTTGTGAATTCATTCAGTCCTTTTCGGGCACTCGGTGGAGCGATTGACCGGTTAGGCGGTGGCAACACAAGGGAGGAAAACGAGAAGCACACAGAAAGGATGTTGACCAACCCCGTCCTCAAGGAACTTCTGGGCGCGGGTTGGCAAACGGTGACCTATCGCCAGAACACCGAATTGATGATTGAAGCCTGGCATTGGAACCCGCGCGGCACCTGGAGCAATGCGGCCAGGCAGGAAGGATATTTCACAGGCAGCGCGGAGCCAACCAGCGAGCAGATCCGCCATTCGTGGGCCTATCCGCTCCCCCATCGCGGCGCCACTCTGGGCGACGGCAACGGTTGGTCCCGCTTGACCGATGGCAATCTGGGATCCTACTGGAAAAGCAACCCCTACCTGACT
>DATKMG010000334.1:0-3398 GCA_035541995.1 Terriglobia bacterium | reverse complement strand
AAGACGGCGATTGAGGATAATGTGAACGTTTCAGTGGACACAGTCAGCCACGTGGATATAACTCTACAGCCTGGCGAAATCACCCAATCGGTTGATGTGACTGCCGAAACTCCTTTGCTGAAAACCGAACGCACGGACGTGGCTACTACGCTCAGTGAGAAGACTGTGGAGGAGTTGCCTAGTTTTGGTCGCAACTTCACCTATTATCTCCTTCTCTCTCCCGGGACCATTCAGTTCAACTGGTTGGACAACTCGACCGAAAATCCTCAAAGCGGGATTGCGGTGAATGTCAACGGCCAGCATTTCACCGGGGTTGGGTACACGTTGGACGGAACAGACAACCGGGACTTCATGTACGGGAACATGATTGTGGTGCCCGATCTCGATTCGGTCGTTCAAGCCAAGATAACCAGTGCCAACTACGATGCGGAGTTTGGACAGGCGAATGCAGGAGTCGTATCGACCACCACCAAGTCTGGCAGCAACCAGTTTCATGGCAGCGCCTTTATGTTCCGGCGCAATGACCTGACCCAGGCACGCGATCCTTTCTCCCAGTCCGTTCCTATAGACTCTAGCGGCCGGCTTCTGCCGGAAAGCTTGTGGAGCCAGTTTGGAGGGTCATTGGGAGGACCCATTATCAAGAACAAGACCTTTTTCTTTGGGGATTATCAAGGGACTCGGGCGAAGAATGGAGGATCTGTGCTGCTTCGGGTTCCTACGGCAGCGGAGCGGACTGGGGACTTGAGCGCTCTTGCGACGGCCGCAGGCGTGGATATTTATGACCCTCTGAATGCAGCTGGGCAAGCCGTGGCTCCGGATCAGAGAAAACAGTTTGCAGGCAACGTGATCCCCACTAGCCGCCTGTCACAGCCGGCCTTGAAGCTGCTAAGTTTGCTACCCTTGCCCAATATCACAGGTGTCGGAGCTACGGAGCCCAATTTCGCCACTTCCGGGCATGACATATACAATGCGAATATTTTCAATGTCCGAATTGATCATTTCCAGAGTGAGAAGCTGCATTTGTTTGGACGGTACACATTCACTAAGTTCCTGAAGGAGGCACCCGGTGCTTTCGGAGCCGTTGCCGGCGGCGACGCGTTTAGCAACATCGGCTATGTGGGAACAGCGCCTACTCGTCCGCAAAGTCTGGCCGCAGGGTTCGACTATACCGTCAGGCCCAATTTGCTGACAGATTTTCGCTTTGGCTATTATCGACAGACGATCCATGTCGATCCGTTAGCCACAGGGAGCTTTGCTTCAGACGCTGGCGCCCCGGGCTTGAATATTCCCAATGATCCGACCACTCAAAGCATGCCGTTTTTCTCAACCGACGGACAGGGTGGATTTCGGTTCGGATATTCCCTCAACAATAATTGTAACTGTCCGCTCATTGAGCAGATGCAGCAGTTCCAGTTTGTCAACAATTGGTCCTGGATACGTAGCAATCACACCTTCAAATTTGGCGCTGACTTTCGCTACCTGAAGAACCTGCGGGTCCCGAGTGATCGTCATCGATCCGGGGAGCTTTTCTTCGAACCGGATGGCACCAGGGGACCCAACGGAGGCGGACTGGGCCTAGCAACATACTTGCTGGGGGATGTGAGCAACTTCTCCAGGTACGTGTCCAACTCCCTGGATGCAGGGGAGCGGCAAAACCGTCAATTTTTCTACGGGCAAGACACCTGGCGTGTGACCCCCAAGTTGACCGTCAACTATGGTCTTCGCTGGGAGATCTATTATCCACAGACGGTGACCGGGGATCGAAAAGGCGGTTGGATCAACGTTGATACCGGCGAGGTGATGATCGCGGGTGTGAATGGTGTCCCCCTGAATGGAAATATCCAGAACAGCTTCACCAACCTCGCGCCACGTCTGGGTATCGCTTACCAGGTGGCCTCAAAGACCGTAGTGCGGATGGGTTATGGGCGGAGTTTCGATGTCGGCACCTTTGGCTCCATTTTTGGTCACAGTGTAACTCAAAACCTTCCTGTGTTGGGCATTCAGAACCTCAACCCTCCCAACAACTATGATAGCGTGTTCAATCTTTCCCAGGGGCCCCAGTTTCTCGATGTCAATACCATTCTTGACCAGCAGCCTAAAGGGCCTAACGGAAACCCGTTACTACCGGATAATGTCAGGAGCTTTGTCTACCCGAAGAAGATGAGGCTGGCTACGCTGGATGCCTGGAATTTCACGGTGCAGCATGAGTTCTCACCCAATCTTTCGGTCGAAGCTGCCTACGTGGGTAACAAAGGCACTCACATGTTTGCCGGTGAGGGGCCGGATTATGATTTTAATATGCCCACGCTGACGGGTTTTGCCGAAGGTCTCAGCACTAATGCACGTAAACCCTTCTACCCGAAGTTCGGATGGACGCAGGGCTTTCGCTACTTCGGCAACGATGCAAACAATCACTACAATTCTCTGCAAACCAAGGTAGAGAAGCGGTTTTCCCAAGGCTACTCGGTATTGGCTCATTACACATTCTCCCATGCCAAGAACCAGGAGTCGGCTTATTACATTTGGGATAACAGCTTCAACTATGGGCGACCTGAATGGCAACGGAACCATGTTTTCGTAGTGTCTAACATCTTTGAGCTTCCCTTCGGGAAGGGAAAGAAATTCATGGGCGGTGCTTCTCGAGCTGTGGACCTGGTTGTGGGCGGTTGGCAGACTAATTTCAATCTTGTCTGGATGAGCGGTCAGGGCTTCACAGCAAGCTATGCGAATTGCGGTGCAGACGAGGACGTTGGCGTCTGTCGACCTGACTTGGTGGGCGACCCGTCGGTTTCCAATCCTACGAAGGATCAATGGTACCAGGGTGCGACGGATGTCCTGGCCAACAATGGAGACACCAGCGGCCCGTGGAAACGTCCTGTGGTTGGGACCCTCGGTAATGCGGGCCGTAACACGCTTTCGGGTCCGGAATGGTTCAACACCGACATGTCCTTCTTCAAGAACTTTAGAGTTACTGAGCGGGTCAAAGGGCAGTTCCGAGCTGAAGCCTTCAATGTCTTTAACCACGTTAGCCTGGGCAATCCAGACGGTTGCGTGGATTGTGGCAATGCGGGGCATATCTTCAGCTTGGCTCCCAACGTCATCATGCGGCGTTGGCAGTTTGGCATGAGGTTTGATTTCTAGGCAGAGGTTCTGAATTTATGACCGAAAGGCGTGTTGCACCCGCCTTTTGCTAGCAATTGGACACTTTTGTAGCCGCATCGCGGCTGTTTGAATTTAGGCCGGCCTTTCAAGGCCGGTCCTGGAGATTGGACATTTTTCGAGAAGTCCGGCGGCAGGATGCCGCCGGTTCCTCTCAGAGCCCGGTACGGGCGAAAGAAACTAGCCCAGGGCCAGCGAGGGGCAGGAGCTCGGGACCGGCGTCCCACCGAGCGCCGCCC
>DATKMG010000333.1:0-6856 GCA_035541995.1 Terriglobia bacterium | reverse complement strand
GATCCCCCGACATAACCCAACGATTGAAGCTGCTGCAACTCAGCTGGACTCAGCTTGGACTGGGTGACCGCATTATTGGCAGATCGCTGGTAGAGAGGATAAAAGCGTGCGAGTTCCTGCCGGTACTGATTGGCAACGGCCTGCTGAGTTGCCAGCAGATTCATAGTTTCCCTAGGGTCTTTCTCGATATCGTAAAGCTCAGGGCGGGGAGCTTCGATATATTTGTATCTGCCAAACCGCCAACTCTTTAGTTCGCTCCAGCCAAACTGCACTTTGGGCAAGTAACTTTCGCTGTATGCAGGTAAGGCAGGAGCCCGAGCGGGGTCTCGTGCCATTGAAAGCAGCTCTCTACCCTGAAAACCCGGACTGGAACCTTGGACGACTGCCATGATGGTGGAAGGGATGTCAACAATTCGTACTTGAGCCGGGACTCGCCGGCCTTTGGTTTCCGGTGTAAGCCCCTTGATGATCAAGGGAACGTGCAGCGAGGCATCGTAGATAAAGTACCCATGATAGGCCTCCTGATGTTCTCCCAGACCTTCCCCGTGATCACCGGCCAGGAAGATCCAAGTCTTCTCGTACAGGTTGGAACTCTTTAGGTACTGAAAAAGCTTTTCGAGGTTGGCATCTGTGTAAGCAATCTCTCCATCATAGGGATGTTGTGAATATCGGCTTTTATACGGTTCAGGGGGTTCGTAGGGGTCGTGCGGCTCGTACAGATGGATCCACGCGAAAAAAGGCTTGGGTGAAGTCGACTTCATCCACTGAATCGCTTCCTGGACGATCCGTTCTCCCTTTGTTTCCGCCAGCATCGCAACAAACTGGCTCGTGTCGGGTGTCAGGGCTTCATAGTTATCGAAGTAGGTGTCAAAGCCCCCGGGCCACACCGCGCGTGTGGTTCAGGACGTAAGTGGCTACAAATCCTCCCGTTGTATAGCCCCTCGACTTCAGCATTTCAGCAATCGTCGGTATCTTAGGATCCAAAGAGAACGCAATGTTGTCGCGCACTCCGTGGGACTGTGGGTAGGTGCCGGTAAGAATTGTGCAGTGGGAGGGCAGGGTCATGGGAGACTGAGCAATGCAATTCTCATACAGAGTTCCTTCAGCAGCCAAAGCATCGATGACGGGTGTTTGAATCGAATGGTGGCCATAACACCCGAGATGGTCCGCCCGAAGCGTGTCAATAATAATCAACAGCAGGTTAGGAAGGGCTTCATTCGGAGCAGATGGACGAGGGCCTCCTGCGAAGAGGCCAAAGACAGTCAAACCTGCCAGGCCGGATAGAACGATTGCCACCACCTTAAATTTCATTTTCCGAAGCAACTCCTGGAGACGGGACGCCCTCGTCCCGCTCCAACCGCGCCGCGAGGGCGCGGCGTCTCCATCAGAAGCTTAACCGACAGATTTGCCCATGATAGAGCCAGTCTTCTGGATGTACAACCAATCCGGCCCTAACGGGATTGTTCCGAACATACTCCCACTTCAGGGCATAAGACTCAGCTGAGCGCAAGAACCTGTCAAAGTACTCTTCCTGCCAGAAAGGAGCCTGAGCCGGCAATGTCTTTACCAACACACGGGCACTAACCGACTTCCACATCTGAATCCAAATCTGCATTGGGTCAGCCTCCGTGCCAGATTGCGCAAATAGGTGCACATGGTCTGGCATCAGAATGTAGTCCCCAACAAACCATCCATTCCTCTCGGCGGATCGCTCCCATATTCCGCGGATTGTAGAATGAGCCGTTTCGTTATTCAGCAAATACCTGCGACCAAAGATAACCACCGTAAAGAAGGTGATTGGACTCGATTGAATCGAATCCACGTGTGCCAGATGGCGAAATGGTTTAGTTTTTGTCATTGGTATTGGAGACGGGACGCCCTCGTCCCGTTCCCTCCGCACGCCGCGAGGGCGCGGCGTCTCCATGTCAGCCTACCTCAACTCGACAACCTTTCCATCCATCTGCGGGGGGACTGCAACATCGAAGTACCGCAGAGACGTGGGCGCAATATCGGCGATCGAAATGTCCTTACTGGTAAATTTGCGGTTGGAAAGTAATATTCCCTTCGTATCGGAAGGATCGGAGGCACAGTGATCGCCGCTCCATTTCTTCATGTTCGCGACCACTATCCCTGCAGGAACGGCCCCCAGCGTGGTTTGCCACGAGGTCCGATAGTTTGGGCGAAAGGCGATCTGCAGGTCGGCTGAGTCTCGCACCTGGTCACCATGGAAGATATCTTTGCCCCGGTATACTTTTTCAATGATTCTTTCCCCGTTATCCGGATCGACATAACTCTCCAAGCCCGCAATGATGCGGTCCAGCAACGCGTCATATTCCGGACTGGTCTGATAGATGACCCCGTGCTTCTCTCTTCCTTTCAAGTTGACGTAAATCTGGCCAAGTCCGAGAGAATAGGCCTGGGTATGGTCCCAATCCACATTTGGGAAGAAGCTTTCCTCGCTGTAGAGTTCCTCTAGGTTCTTCCCATCACTGCCTTTCAGCTTCATGAACCCCTTTTCCGCCAGCCAGGTATTAGTGTTGAATCCTTTCCGCCAGGAATGAAAACCGTGGTCGGATACCACAATGAGACGTGTCGATGCATCCATAAGCTGCACCACAGTGCCGATGATCTCATCCATTTTTTGATAAGTCCGAAGGATGGAATCGCCGAATTGTTCGGCCAACCGGGCGTCATAGCGAGGGTGCTCAGGATCTATCAACCGGTAAAACATGTGGGAGACGCTATCGGTGGCGGTGAACACGGCCACAGTACAGTCGGCAGGGTCAGACTTCAACTCATGGTACAGGAGCTGGGCATTCTTTCCCATGGTCTCAAACACATCTTCCATGAAGATCTTTTCGTCAATCCGTTCCTCATTAAGGGCCCAAGTGTCGTGGGCCCAGCCTAACGTTTTGAATGGGCCCAATGCTGCCTGTAATTGGGCGGCGTAGTTGGCTGGAGATGAAATAGGATAAGGAGGTTGGGCCGGGTCGAAGTTGATTGGAGAAAGGTAGACGCTCAATTCCGGGAAGGTCTGAAGGACATGGAATCGGCCGACTCCATGAAGCTTTAAAAAGGGATGGGCTTTAAAGGTGAAGTGAAACCAGTGGCTCCACCGACCCTCAGGTATTGTTTCTTCCTGCCCCTGCAATGAGATCTTCAGCTGGCTTTTCTCCCGGTCCACTTCGAAACGGAGTGGGATACTGATCCGCGAGATTCCCGCTTTAGCCGGATTGACCGGTCCCTCTACTTGGGTGTCTGCAGCATTGTCTTTGGTTTCAAGTCTGACTAATTTACCACCATACTCAGAACTGCCCGTCTCCCACCGAGTCAGATCCGTGGAGAAATAAAAAAAGGTCCCCCAGGTTCCGCGAAGGTCCGGAATATTCAGTCCACCGAGTATCTTGCCGTTGGGAAGTTCAACTGGGGGGAACTCCAAGGGCATGCGCAAAACCGTGGTTTTGATCCCCGAGTCAGCCAGGATCTTGTAGAACGGTATTCCTTGGCGGTTATTGACGACCCTCGGCGCCCGAATCGGTATCAACCCGAATAGAAAACGGGGGGGGATGGGAGAAGCCAGTGCGATCTCGGGAAGATAATTTTCAGGATTGCGCTTGATGAAATCAAAGATGCCATGTTTTCCAGGGTTCATGCCCGTGGCAAAAGTCGCCCAGGCAACAGGAGACTCAGGTGGCGAGGTGGTTCCGAGTTGCTGGAAAGCTCCTCTGGAAATGAGCTTTCGAGTATTCGGCAGGTGGCCGGCGTTCATCCATTGTTCGAGAAGATTTGGATCCGCGCCATCAAAACCCAGGATAATGAGTTTCTGTTTGACTTGGCGCAGTGCCGGTTTCTTTTGGCAGGATACAGTCGAGACGGCCAGCCCCAGAGCCAGGGTCGCAAATAGGACAGCGATACGAAATCTCTGAAGTGTAATCATTTTTTCAGATGCTAAAGCAAAACCCTACATGTATGAGCAATCCATGGCGCCCAATGTTTGAACTTAGTCCAACATGGTAACGCATGTGTCTTCCGCTTGCACCAAGATGCTCATATGAAAATGCGAGTTTTGGTAGCCACGACAAACTGCCTTTGGTTTGTCGTGGGCTTTTGAGCACAGACGTGAAGCCCACGATGAATTCAAAGTATGAATTCATCGTGGCTACCCTGCTGTTTTCATCCGCGGTAGTGACTTAAAAGGTCATGGGTCACTTCTATGAAAATGAGTTTGGAGTTCATGCTTTAGCATGCCTGAACCAAGGACAACCTAAAGGTTGAACTCCGAACCAATCCGCCATTTTCAGCGACCGTGGTGACCATGAAAAAGGTCATGGGGCACTCCTATGAAAATGTGGTTTTTGCGGGTGGGCGCCGCGCTCCGTCGCGGCGCTTTTTCCTCAGATAGAAACACTGCCGGCCTCGTGGAACTCGGCCCTCCATCATTTTCATTTGCGGCAAGGATCTCCTGTAATAGCCTGCGACTCCGTCCTCATTTCCCGGAGGGCACTTTCTTCTCTTCCCGCCCGCAGTACTTCCGATCGAGTTTACAGGCTGCAGCCAGTTCCTGGTGGGCCAGTTCTTCCCGGTTCAGCTTTTGATAGGCCACACTCAGGTTAAAATGAGCCTCACCATCCTGCGGGTTCAACTGAATGACTTTCTGGAAATGCGGGACGGCCTCCTTCACCTTTCCGCTCGAAGCCAGCAGGAAGCCGGTTTTGGCGTGCGCATCCTCATTTTCCGGATCCAGTTCCAGGACACGCTGAAACTCGGCCAGGGCTGGATTCGGATACCCCTTCGCCTGGTAGAGAAATCCCAGATACAGGTGAGCAGGCGCAAAATTCCGATCCTGCATCAGCACTCTATTCAGTCCGGTCTCGGCAGCCGTCCAGTCCTTCAATCGATAGTCACATGCAGCCACGTAAAACTGTGCATCCGAGTTCTTCGGCTGCATTTTGAGAATCTCCTTGAAGGAGTCCTTTGCCTGCTCATATTGATTTAACGCAAAATAACAGTGACCCAACATAGACCGAGCCATCCTCATGCCCGGTTCGATTTGAATTGTCCTCTTCAGCATAGGCAATGCCTGAAGATATCGGCCGGCCGCCACCTCCCGGCTTCCCTCGGAAATCATCTGGTAGACTTCCAGCTTGTCTTTGGGATCGGCTGCCCCGGAAGGCAGAGATTCTCCTGCATTGCGGTGGCTTGACATCCCCACATATCCCAAAGCTCCCAGCTTTTCCAATTCCTGCGGACTCAAACTCAGGCTGGCTGTCTGGCTGGCGTTCGGATCACTGTAAGTGGATTCAATCTGAGTCAGGTTGGCATTCAGTTCATGGGCGAGAGCATTTCGTTGAAGGATGCGGTTTACATGTTCACCCGGATCTCCTCGCAATTCGTACAACTCAGACTTTGGGGCCTTTATGAACTTGGCATCTGCACGGCGGACAGCCATCAATGGACTCCAGCCGAACTGGGCGGGGTAGAAGGTCTCACTATAGGCCTGCCTCTGCCAATCTCGCTGTTTTCCCAGCATGAGCCCTAACATTCCCAGTCCCTGCAATTCCGTCGGCCGCGGCAGGTCCAGAAGTTGCAGTATGGTGGGAGCCACGTCAACCAGACTAACTTGCTCAATTACAACCTTTCCTGCCGTCTCCTTCTGTATCGTCTTGATAATCAGTGGAACAAGAATGGTTGGATCGTAAATGAAATAACCATGAGTCCATTCCTTATGCTCTCCAAAACTTTCCCCATGATCGCCGGCTAAAACCACCACGGTGTTTTCATAAAGCCGTTTTTGTTTCAGTAACTCCAGGAATCTCCCCAGCTCCCGATCAGTATATGCAATCTCTCCATCGTACGGGTTGGCTTTGTATTGTTCTTTAAAAGGTGAAGGTGGCTCATACGGGTCATGCGGATCGTAGAGATGGATCCAAACAAAAAATGGCGACTGCGAGTGAGCCTTGAGCCAGCCCATGGCCCGGGAGACGACTTCCCCGGCGCGGCGCTCCACCTGGTTTAAATTGACAACAGGCCCGAAATTGGAAGAGCCCTCAATTTTATCGTCGTAATCATCGAAGCCCTGGTTCAAGCCAAACTTCGAATTGAGCACATAGGCCCCGACAAAGGCGGCGGTTTGGTAATGTTGATTCCTTAAGATCTTTGCCAACGTAGTCTTGGACTCTGAGAGCTTGTAGCCTACATTGTCACGAACACCATGGTAGGCCGGGTAGGTACCGGTCAGAATGGTGCAATGCGAAGGTAGAGTTAATGGAACCTGCGATACGACGGTCCTGAAACGCACCCCGTCCTCCGCTAACTGGTCGATGTTGGGGGTCCGGATCTGTTTGTAACCGTAACACCCCAGATGATCAGGACGAAGCGTGTCGATGGTAACCAAGAGAAGATTTGGGCGTGAAGCCGCTTCAATTGGAAGGAGGCTGAAAGCAACTATTAGGAAAGGGTACTTTGGCCTCATTCTGGATAACGAGAATTCATGAAGGCAACTCATGACAAAGCAATCATAATATAAAAGTGCCACATGACCTATTCAGGTACCACGGCGGAAGAAATTTAAGGTTCAATTGACGAATGTGCGGGCGCTGTGGACAGAGGCAAATGTAACGTCAAGAATATGCCCGCCCGGAGGGCGGCTCTGGAGATTGGACATTAGCGGCCGCATCGCGGCTGCCTGACATTAGGCCGGCCTTTTAAGGCCGGCTCCTGGAGATTGGACATTTTTCGAGAAGTCCGGCGGCAGGATGCCGCCGGTTCCTCTCAGAGCCCGGTACGGGCGAAAGAAACTAGCCCAGGGCCAGCGAGGGGCAGGAGCTCGGGACCGGCGTCCCACCGAGCGCCGCCC
>DATKMG010000332.1:0-3456 GCA_035541995.1 Terriglobia bacterium | reverse complement strand
TGACAGGATCGCCGAGTTTGCTGAATATTCAACTTTAATGGAATGATCCGCCACTATCTTCCCCCAGAGAAAGGAGGGTGCTATGTCCCGGTGGAAGCTTGCATTAAGCCTCAGTGGGCTAGGGTTCTTATTTGCGTTGGCAGGTTGCAACAAGGCAGAGCACGATGTGGAAGAGAGGTACTACCTCGTTTGCTTGAATGTCAAGATCCCATACTGGCAGGCGGCGCAGGCCGGCTTGCATAGTGCCGCCTCCCAGTTGAAGGTTAGGGCTGAAATGATCGGGCCCGATACCTACGATGCCAAGGCGCAACAACAGGAGTTCCAGAATGCTCTCCGGCACAAACCGACAGGAATTCTTGTCTCTCCGGCCGACGCCGAGCTGTTGAAGGCAGATATCGACGGTGCCATTGGCCAAGGAATACCAGTGGTCACAATGGACTCGGACTCCCCGACCAGCCAGCGACTGCTTTACATTGGAACCAATAATTACCAGGCGGGGATCATGGGAGGCAAGAAGCTGGTCGAGCATCTGCAGGGGAACGGGAATGTAATGTTTTTCACCATGCCCGGGCAGAACAACCTGAAAGAGCGCCTAAATGGATACCAGGCGGTGTTGGCAGAGCACCCGAAAATCAAGATCGTTGAAATTGTCGATATCAAGGGAGATCCGGGCATCGCCTTTGATAAAACCATGGATGTGGTGGAACACCAACTGGACAAGATCGACGCCTTTGTCTGCCTGGAAGCCAACGCTGGAAAAGATGTGGCAGAAGTGCTTAACCGCAAAGGCATCAAGAACAAAATCATTGTGGCCATGGACACCGACCAGCAGACACTGAAGTGGCTCCAGGACGGGCTGATCGCAGCCACTATCGCTCAGAAACCATTCACGATGGCTTACTATGGATTAAAGCTGCTGGATGATCTCTACCACCACAAGCTTCCGTCGCTGACGAGGAACTGGGCCCAGGACCCGTTTTCTTTGCTTCCCACGTTTGTCGATACGGGAGCCACAGTGGTAGATCGCCATAATGTTGGGGAGTTTATCAGAGCCCAGGAGTCAACGGCCGCAGGACCACCTAAGTCTTAACGATTTGGACATCTCATAGTTCATAGTGATAACTCAAGAGGCCAGTTCATCTAGGCTTCGCCGCTCGCATCAATTTCGACAGTCCTCCCTCGCCCCTCGGGCAGGAGAGGGGCCGAGAGATGAGGGGGTTGTCACTGTATCTTGCCGTCCCTGAATAGGACTGATTGGATGATCCAAGGTACCAGGACCGCGAAAGTACTCCACGGGGTTCTCTTGGTGGGATGGTTGATTGCTAGCCCCCTTGCCACACTAGAGACCCTTGAGGCGTCTTCACAACCTGTTCGTGCACGTTTTGGGATGGTGGTTTCTCAAGCCGAAGACGCATCCCGCGCCGGCGCCGAGATCTTGCGCCGAGGTGGCAATGCGGTGGATGCCGCGGTGGCGACGGCGTTTGCGCTAGCGGTTACTCACCCCACTGCAGGTAACATCGGAGGTGGGGGCTACCTGGTGTTTCGACCTTCCGTCGGAGACCCTATGTGCTACGACTTTCGAGAGATGGCCCCAGCCCTCGCCACGTCCAATATGTTTTTCCGAAATGGAAATTATGACCCGGATCTTCATCATAACAGCTACCTGTCTGTGGGAATCCCCGGAACAGTTGCAGGGCTTTATCTAGCATGGAAGGACCACGGGAAAATCCCCTGGGAGCAATTGCTGGCACCTGCAGTGGTCCTGGCCCGCGAGGGTTTTGTGCTTACTGAGGGGCTGGCACGCTCGCTGCGGGAGGTTCTGCCCGAAATGAGGAAATCACCTGCCGCAACGCGGCAGTTCAGCAAAGACGGAGTGCCTTACCAACCCGGCGACATCCTGAAACAACTCGATCTGGCACTGACCCTGGAGAGGATTGCCCGGGGTGGACCGAAGGAGTTCTACGAAGGGGAGACGGCTCGACTCCTCACACTAGAAATGAGAGCCAACGGCGGCTTGATTTCCCTGGCCGACATGCAATCGTACCAAGCAATTAAACGGCAGCCTCTGATTGGAAATTACCGGGGCAATGAAGTAATTTCAATGCCTCCCAGTAGTTCAGGTGGTGTGACGCTTATTGAGACGCTGAATATCCTGGAGGACTACGAAATTGGGGCCAAAGGCTTCGGTTCAGCGATCAACTTGCACCTGATGGTCGAAGCCATGCGGAGGGCTTATGCCGACCGGGCCAGATACCTGGGCGATCCCGAATTTGCTCCGGAGATGCCTATCGCCCGTTTGATCTCTAAAGCCTATGCGACAGAACTGAGGAAATCAATTCGTCAAGATCGAGCCTCCAGATCTTCCCCGCTTTCCTTCGACTGGCCTCCGGAGAGTACGGAGACCACTCATATATCCGTGGTGGATGCCGCGAGAAACGCCGTGGCCTTGACGACCACACTGGAATACGGTTATGGGTCGCGGATCGTGGTTAACGGAACCGGATTCCTGTTGAACAATGAAATGGGAGACTTCAATGCAGGGCCGGGCTTGACCACCGCCGAAGGTTTGGTCGGAACTCCTCCCAATCTGGCGGCACCACGGAAGCGGATGCTTTCCAGTATGACCCCCACCATCCTGGCGCGTGATGGCAAGCTCGTTATGGTGACCGGCAGTCCGGGGGGCCGCACGATCGTCAATACAGTGCTGCAAACCGTCCTCAACGTGGTGGACTTTAGGATGAATATTCAAGAGGCGGTAGACGCTCCGCGAATTCACCACCAATGGCTTCCCGATGCAGTCTTGTTTGAACGGTTCGGTTTCTCACCCGATTCGCTGGCCTTGCTTGAGGCTCGCGGCCACATATTGAAATCCATGGCCCAGTTGGGAGTAGCAGAAGCCATTCTATTCAACGCGAAAGAAGACCTCTTGGAAGGAGCATATGACCGGAGAGCCCCGGATGGAGCGGCAATCGGGGTGTTAGTAGCCCCAAGCGATTTGTCCCAAAATCCCCATTAAGTGGATGCCCCCAGCCGTCTTAAAAATGTTCAAACTCTAGCCCCTTACGAAGCATGCGAGTGCCCCACGACCTTTTCAGGTCACCACGGGCGATGAAAATGCTGCAGAACGGGCCGAGGGCTTCCCGGCTCCAGTAGGATGGAGACGCCGTGCCCTCGCGGCGCCCATGAAAACCGTATTCTGAAGAGAGTGCCCCATGAACTGTTCAAGTTCACCACCGCGGATGAAAATGTTGTCATTGCAGGAATGTGGGAGCCGTTCTCCGAACGGCGACTCTCAGGCCAAGACTATAGCCGCCCGGAGGGCGGCTCCCTGGAGATTGGACATTTTTCGAGAAGTCCGGCGGCAGGATGCCGCCGGTTCCTCTCAGAGCCCGGTACGGGCGAAAGAAACTAGCCCAGGGCCAGCGAGGGGCAGGAGCTCGGGACCGGCGTCCCACC
>DATKMG010000331.1:0-21767 GCA_035541995.1 Terriglobia bacterium | reverse complement strand
GTTCAGCAGACCGACGACTGGACACACGGTGATCACATTCCCTTCGTGGACGACTACCAAATTGCCCGGTCCCTCAAAGGTCTTGTAGGCAAAGCTCAGGATTTGGACGCTCTGCGCTTTCTGCTGATCCCCCCGCGGACTGGCGACATCGAGGCATTTCGTCAACGCTCCAGGCAGGCACTGGCTTTCACGAGCAAGAATGGCATCCTCTCTTGTGGTGGTTGGGGCGTTGGCGCCGATATGGCCGGATGGCTGTGCGGCCTGGAGAAGATGGTGTATTTGGCAGTAGACGAGCCGGACTTTCTTATTGCGTTGTTGGAATTGATCGCGACCTGGAACCGCCAGCGCATGGCTATCATTCTTGAGGCCGGCGTGGATCTGTACGTGCGCCGGGGTTGGTACGAAAGCTGCCAGTTCTGGTCGCCATCCTTGTATCGCCGATTTATTCTTCCCCATTTGAAGCAAGATGTAGAAATGGCCCATCAGGCGGGTTCCAAGTTTGGCTACATCATGACGACAGCCACCACGCCTTTGCTGGATCTTTTTGTTGAAAGCGGAATTGACGTTCTGATCGGAGTTGACCCTGCCCCCACCGCTCAGAACAACCTGGCCCTCATGAGGGAAAAACTGAGGGGCAGAGTGTGTTTATGGGGAGGGGTGAATGCAGCCTTGACCATCGAACTCGGAACTTCTGAAGAGGTTTGTGCCGGCACCGAGTCTGCAATCCGGAAACTGGGACCAGATGGGTTCATTCTGTCCCCCGTGGACAATATTACTGAAGATACTCCGAGTACCTGGTCTAACATCCAGATGATGATCGATACCTGGCGTCAATGCTCGCGGGGAACTTGAATCCAGACCACGAATGAAAAAGGCGGAGGGCCCCGCTCCGTCGGGGCCATGGTAGCCAGTGCAGATGAAGATACTGGAGGGCCGAGTTCCACGAGGCCGGACGAGAAACGAGGTCATCGCCTCCCAAGAGTTTGGAGACGCCGCGCCACCGCGGCACCCTTTAAGCAGAATGTTTAAAGAAGTGCCCCGTGGCCTGATCAGGAAACCATCATGATGAAGATGGCGGATCGATTAACGAATGTGGGAGCCGCTGTCCCCAGCGGAGATTGTTACGTCAAGAATGTCGCCGCCCGGAGGATGGCTCCCACATTCAAAACCCGATTTTCATGTAAGTCCTAATCTTGGAAGGAGGTTGTTTGAGATGAGAATTCGAAGCGTTCTTTGTTACATGCTGGCTAGTTGCTTGGCTGGGGTCCTGCTCCTCGAAGCCCAGTCAACGAAGACAGAGAAGGGATCATCGCCCACTGCAGTTAAAAGCGTGAAGCCGTTCCTCGGTCGCTGGGATTTGACTTTGAAGGCGCCGGATCGGGAATATGCTTCATGGCTGGAAATCCGCGAAGAGGGCGGAGAGCTGAAAGCCCAAATGGTTGGCCGTTGGGGCAATGCTCGTCCTTTGCCTAGGATTGAGATCAAGGGTGAACAAATCGAGTTTGTGTCCCCTAAGGAAGAAGAAGGACGTTCCGATGACATGGTATTCAAGGGCAAGTATGTTGGTGGTTCGCTTGTGGGTACTACCACCGGTCCGGATGGCGCTCCCTGGCAGTGGACAGGCAAGCGAGCTCCTTCCTTAAGACGAACCACGATTCCTCAGTGGGGAGACCCTATTCAGCTCTTTAACGGAAAGGACACAAACGGATGGACTTTCGACAATCCCAGCCACGCCAACAATTGGGAAGTCCAGAATGGCACACTCGTGACCACTGGAGCCGGGTGCAACATCATCACCACCCGCAAGTTCGACGATTTCAAGCTCCATATTGAATTCAATTGCCCCCGCAATGCGAATAGCGGCGTCTACCTGAGGGGTCGTTACGAGGTTCAAGTTGAAGATGATTCCACCCAGGAGCCGCCCAGCCATCACATGGGAGGTGTCTATGGCTTTCTGGCGCCTTCTCCGGAATTACCGCGGAAGCCGGGGGAATGGCAGAGTTTCGACATTACCTTGATCGGGCGCAAGGTCACAGTCGTGCAAAACAGCCAGACCATTATTGACAACCTGGAAATTCCCGGGATTACAGGCGGTGCCCTGGACAGTCATGAAGGGTTGCCGGGACCTATTTATTTGCAGGGCGATCACGGGGGCATCGCATATCGGAATATTGTTATTACCCCTGCTACGAAGTGAAGGGCTTTTGGTACGGAGCAAGAGGATTCAGATATAGGTCAACATGGTCGGTGAGTGGGCCTTGTTAATCTCGGAGAGGTCGATTGACAATGGCCCAGTGCTGAAGTGCTGGGTGAGTCTGGAGGGCCGAGTTCCACGAGGCCGTTGAGGCGGACGAGAAACGATCGGCCTCGCGGAGTTCGGCCCTCCAAAAAGCGCAATTTCATAAAAGTGCCCCCCATGATCTTTTCAAGCTCACCACCGCGGATGAAAATGGCGGTCTTAGGGGAGTGTGGGAGCCGATCTCCGAGCGGCGACCAGTTTGAGACAACCGCCGCGACGGAGCGCGGCGGCCACCCTCAAGACGCGCAATTTCATTAAAGAGAGGAGGATATGGAATCATGCTAAGGTTGAAACGAAGGCTCGTGTCGCTGGTAGCGTTCGTTCTATCCTGGTTGGGGACAGCAACGCTGGCGCAGGCGCAGAACGCACCTGCGACGGATGACCAGGGGTGGATAACGTTGGCCGATATTCCCCATCCTCAGATTGGATGTTCCGGGGCAGTCCTGAATAATCAATTGCATATCATCGGTGGATGTACCTTGGTCGGCGGGGCGTCTAGTGCCCATCAAGTTTATGACCCGGCAACCAACAGCTGGGCCGATAAAGCTCCACTTCCTGATAAGGCGGGCTGGCCGGCCATCGCGGTCTACAACGGAAAGATTTACATTTTTGGCGGGGACAAAAAGGGGATTGATGCGAAGCAGACTGACCGGTCTTTTGTGTATGATCCTGCCAAAGATTCCTGGACGGAAATTGCACCCTTGCCGGCCCCGAGAAGCTACGCCGCCGCTACGGCGGTGGGTGAGTTCATTTATGTATACGGTGCCAGGACCCTGACGCGTGACAATGCTGACCTCAGCACCTACCGCTACGACCCTGAAGATAACAACTACACCCGTATGGCCGACCTGCCCGAGGGTGCGAGATTCATTACCCAGGGAGTTTATAATGGTAATATCTACGTGCTTCATGGAGAAACCAGCAAAGAAGTCATGGCGGATGGGGTACTGCATTATGACATTGTTCACAATTCCTGGAAGAAGTTGAACATCTCCAGGATCACCAAGAGCAAGTGGACGCTGACGCAGCATTCCACCAGCGTCACCTCAGGGACGAAACTCTTTGTGGCGGGTGGAAAACCACCGGAAGAGAAGCGGACTCCCCTGGTCACCTACTTCGACATGCAGACCAAGAAATTTGGGCAGATTCGCCCCTTGCCTGCAGGACGCTGTTGCGGAGCGGGAGGCTTCATCGAAGGCACTCTGTACCTGGCGGGTGGGTTTTGGGAAGAGGTCGACGACCTGGTCACCTGCAAGGTGACCTGGGGTTACAAGGTTCAATAGTCCATGGCCTATTTTTTCTTAGGAGGATCAATGCGGAAGACAAGTGCGAACTCAAAGGTATCAAGAAGGAATTTCCTGGCCGGAGCAGTGACAGCCACAACCTTTACGATTGTTCCCAGGCATGTATTGGGGGGAATCGGATTCACGGCTCCGAGCGACAAATTGAGCATTGCTTGCGTCGGGGCAGGCGGGCAAGCAGCCTGGGACATCGATCAATTGGAGGAGGCAGGAGCACACATCGCTTTTCTTTGTGATGTGGATTGGAAGCAGGCAGAAGAGACTTTTGCCAAGCATCCGCAGGTGCCTAAGTTTCGGGATTATCGAGAAATGCTCGAGAAAGAAAAAGACAAGATCGACGCAGTGCTAGTGGCCGTGCCCGATCATGCTCATGCACCGGCTTCGATGTATGCGATCAAGAGAGGCAAGCACGTTTATTGTGAGAAACCGCTGACTCGCACAGTGTTCGAAGCTCGAGCTATTGGGAAAGCTGCCCGAGAGGCGAAGGTGGCCACACAGATGGGGAATCAGGGAATGGCCTTCGAAGGGAACCGTTTGATTAACGAATGGATCTGGGACGGTGCTATCGGGCCTGTGCGCGAAGTTCACGTCTGGTCAGACCGGCCCACTCACCTGGGTAAAAAGAACTTGTATTGGGCGCAGGGAATTGAGCGACCCCAAGACACTCCGCCCGTGCCTACCACGCTGGCATGGGATCTCTGGCTTGGTTCTGTGCCCGTTCGGCCCTACCATCCCGCTTACGTCCCCTTTGCCTGGCGCGGATGGTGGGACTTCGGCTCCGGCGGCCTGGGCGACATGGGAATTCATAATATTGCCCCGGCCTTTTCGGCCTTGAAACTCACAGCTCCCACCAGTGTCCACGCGAGTTCCACTCCCGTCTTTGAAGAAACCCTTCCCGTTGCATCCATTGTCCATTACGAGTTTCCAGCGCGTGGCGACATGCCGGCGCTAAAAATGCACTGGTACGATGGCGGCCTCCTACCGCCTCGTCCCCCTGAACTGGAGGACAATCGCGAATTGAACCATGAGGACGGATTGATATTCGTGGGGGATAAAGGAACGATATTGGTCGAAGGCTGGGGAGGCGAGAGTCCTCGCCTGATCCCCGAATCTAAGATGCTGGCATATCAGCGGCCTCCAAAGACATTACCCCGTTCTATCGGCCATCATAAGGAGTGGCTTGAAGCCTGTAAGGGTAATGGCTCCACGCGATCTAATTTCCCGGACTTTGCCGGTCCCCTGACAGAAGCCGTTTTGCTTGGAACAATATCAGTTCGTCTCATGGGAGTGAAACTGCGTTGGGACAGCGAAAATTTCACATTTACTAACAGTGAAGAGGCCACCAAGTTGCTGCACTATCGGTACCGGGACGGTTGGAGCCTCTAGGCCGGATTTCTCACCACAAAGGCACTAAGGCACTGAGAATTCGTGCAAGATTCTTGTCTGTTGTAAATCGCCGGCGATGGAACTCGGTGTATTCAACCAGGTTCCCAGGCCATTGACTGGATCGGCATACCCGTTGAGGCCCGGTTTTCCGTGCTGGCACCTGCTGCCGTGGAGGCCGATGTGCGCGCTGCTGCCTTAGCTGAATCGGCATTTGGTGCGGGTCGGCCCTTCAGGCTTTTTGTCTACGTAACCGTGGGAACCGGGATCAGTTCCTGTCCCGTAGTAGACGGGGTGCCATTTACTGGAACTCATGGGAACGCCTTGGTCATGGCAAGTGGACCACTCACCTCGACCTGCCCGGAATGCGGGAATCGTTTCCAATCGGTTTTGGAGGACTTCGCATCAGGACCGGCACTGGTGAAGCGATATGATATGTGTCGGCCTGGTCAAGCTGAAAGCGCCGAGGAGGTGATGTCGGCTGCAGGTGACGGCGATACCGTGGCTGTCCGGGTTGTGGAGTCTGCCAGCGAAGCCTTGGGAAGCAGCTTGGCATTCCTGATCAATGTATTGGACCCGGAGGCAGTGGTTGTGGGAGGTGGGCTGAGGCTGAGCGCGGTCTGCCCATTCTTCAGGCTGGATTGGGTGCCAATGCAGGATTGATCGGTGCGGCCCTGGCGGGTGTCCGACAACCGCGCCCTTAAGGATCCCGCGGTTCGGGGTCGGTGGGCTAGGAGACAGTCAGGGTCCCAAGGTCTTCGTTGCCTTCTTTCAATATCCGAGGTGCAGAAAAATGCGACACAGCTTTCTTCCACATTAACTGTACCAATGGAAACGTCGAACCCGCAGGGTTCGAAGCCATTAGCCGGTGGTGTCGTCCGACAATGGCGGACTCAACCACCGGTGGATTTGTTAATTGCACCAGCCGGATTTTCAGAGGAGTACCAATAGGAGCCGAGCACATGCGCACATTGCTAGGAGTTGACCTGGGCGGAACCAATGTCCGGGTCGGATTGGTGCAGAATGGCAAGGTCAGCCATATTCATTCAAATAGGATCGATGCGAATGCCTCACAAGAGACGGTCCTGGAAGAGATTGAGAAACTCCTGGACAAGATCTTCAGCTCTGAAGTTTCCGGAATTGGGATTGGTGTTCCCTCCGTCGTTGACACCGAGCTGGGCATTGTTTATGACACTCTGAACATTCCTTCCTGGCAAGAGGTGCCGCTGAAGTCCATTTGGGAAGACCACTACCATGTGCCCGTCTTCGTCAACAATGACGCCAATTGTTTTGTCCTGGGGGAAAGCTACTTTGGAAAAGCTAAGGGCTACAGAAATGTGGCGGGGATGGTGGTCGGGACCGGACTGGGAACCGGGCTCATCCTCAATGGACAGCTTTATTCGGGGAGTCATTGCGGAGCCGGAGAGTTCGGGGTCGTTCCTTATCGAGACGGGATTCTGGAGAACTATGCGGGGGGACAGTTTTTCCAGAGAGTGTATGGGGTGACCGGAGAATTGCTCGCCATGCGTGCCTCCCAGGGAGACGTGGAGGCCAAACGGATTTTCGATGAGTTCGGACTCATACTGGGTGATGCGATCCAGTTTGTGATGTATGCAGTCGATCCGGACATCGTCGTCTTGGGAGGGTCTGTAAGCCGGGATTTCCAGTATTTTGAGAATAGCCTCCGCAGCTCACTGGACAAATTCCTTTACCAGCGTGCTGCCCGAGCTCTGAAGATCGTGGTTTCTGATATTGAGCACGCAGCCATCCTCGGCGCCGCAGCCTTGTGCCTGTGACTCGTGTGTTCTCTGCTACAGGGATTATTAAATCCCCAATAACTCAATGTTCCTCATAGTGCGAGACCACAGTTTCCCGTTTCTGGTTGTCCTGAAAGGACGAAATATTCCAGCCCAGGGTTGGACGTCCGCTTCTGGCGGACGGACTACCCTGGGAAAATGGCAATCGTTATTTTGGTTCCCTGGAAGGGAACAATAACCCAGCAACGTAGGGATATTATTGATCCCCTTCAGGGAACCTCCACATTGGACGGCTTGAAGCCTAGGCTATAAAATATTTCGCTTTCAGCGCAAGTTCAATTCGAACCATGTTGAATAGACTTTGCCCACAGTCCTCTGTGCCTGGAGTTCCTCCTTGCGTCCTGGCGTCTTTGCGTTTAGGTTTGGCTTGTCATGTTCGCCTCGTTTGGTCTTGTTGTTTGTCTGAGCGGAATGAAGGCTCTGCAGTTCCACGGAGAGACCCATGATCTGGTTGTTTGTACTAGCAGGCTTGATGTTTACCTCGAATATCGCGGCCCAGTCACTTGAGATCAACAAAGCCCTGGTGACTCGCAATGACACACTGAAGGCCATACTGAATCTTCCTTCTGGACTCAAGGGCGAAGGGACACTCAGGCTGGTTTGGACTGACGGTTATGACCGAACCGTGGCCGTTGAGCAACGGCGGATGGCCGTGGACGGGAACCAGGTGCCTATTTCCCTCCCCTTGAGGCGGGCTGTAGCACTTCAGAATTTTCTGGAGGCCGAACTGGCCCTGGGTTCCACGACGCTGAAGACCCTTCGAACGGAGTTCATTGTGACCCCATCCGAACCTTGGGACGATTACCAGGTCATCATGTATTACCCTTATCGCCCCGATCAACAAGCAGGCTTGCGTGAGCTGGGAGTTACGGCAGGGCAAATTCAAAATGTGGCCAGCCGCACTGCGGACGGAGCCGCCATCTGGTGGAAGAAAGACTACCGTTTCTATTGCGATCAGATGGCCGATGAGTTCTATGCCCCGTACCATACGCCAGACCTGGATCCGAAAGACAAGTTGATGTTAGAAACCAAGGTTGCCTACAAGGCCGACCGGACTCGCAAGGAGCCCTTCTTCCGCAAGCCTTGTTTCCATGATCCTGAAGCTGAATCTCACGCCATAGCCAAAATCCGCCAGGTCGTCTTGGCCCAAATGCGCTTCAAGCCTTTCTTTTATTCCACGGATGAAACCGGAGTCGCTAACCTGATAGAAGCCTGGGATTTCTGCTTCTGCCCTCTGACCCTTAAGGCCATGCGGAAGTGGCTACTCTCTCAGTATGGCTCTTTGCAGGCGATTAACCAGGAGTGGGGCACTCACTTTGCAGACCTGCAGGATGTGACGCCGCTCACCACGGATGAGATGATGAAGCGGGGGGACGAAAATCTGTCTCCTTGGGCAGACCACCGCACGTTCATGAACATCACCTTTTCCGAAGCGGCCGCCAAGGCCAGCAAAACTGTCAAGTCCATTGATCCGGGGGCAATCGCCGGTCTGGTCGGCTGTCAGGCGCCGAGCGCTTTTGGAGGTTACGACTACTGGCTGCTCTCGCAAGCCATCGATGTGGCGGAACCCTACAACATTGGCTGCAATCGGGAGATCTGGCGGTCCTTCGCGCCGCAGAAACCAGCACTTACCACGGGATTCGGGGCCGACAACATGGAGATTTGGCGTCTATGGTATCAGGCTCTGCACGGAGACCGGGGCGTGATTATTTATGACGAAGAGAATCGGTACCTGGATGCTGCCGGCCATCCGACTCCATTAGGTCAGATGGTTGGACCGACCTATCGGGAATTAACCGGCGGCTTGGGTAAACAGCTCTGCTATATGCAGCGTGTCAACGACCCCATCGCGGTCCACTATTCTCAACCTTCCATCACCGCCCATTGGATGATTGAGCACCGGCCACTGGGAGAGGACTGGGTGGATAAGCGCTCCAGATATGAGTATACGGAATCGAAATTCCTTCGGCTGCGTCAGTCGACCATCTACCTGCTCGAGGATAATCTCCGGCAATATACCTTTGTCTCCTACGCACAACTCGAGAACGGTGACTTTGACAAAATGGTTGCCAAAGTGATGATCCTGCCGCAATCAGTCGCCATGTCTGAAACGGAATGTGCCGCGCTCAGGCGATTCGTTGAAAGAGGTGGAACCTTGATCGCCGACTGTCGAACAGCCTTGATGGACAGCCACTGCAAGCGGCTGCCGAAGGGACAGTTGGACGATTTCTTCGGCATTCAACGATTAGACCGGAGTTATGCGCCCGGCCCCCCCGGATTGAAGTATGTCGGGAAAGAGAGGTCTCCGCAATACCCGTTGACTCTGGCAGATGTTTCAACCGCGGAGCCAGGATTGAAAGTACTTTCCGGAGCCACGGTACTTTACCGGGATGCCAACGGCACACCGGCCGTCATTGTCAATCGACACAACAAAGGAACATCAATTTACCTTAATGCTGACACTACGAATTATCACTTATGGAGGGTCCAACCTTCCAAGGGAGAAAACCTGCGTCGACTCATAAATGAACTTTTGAACTCCGCCAACCTACCCGCGAGTTATTCCATCACTCATTCCAACGGTGAGGCGGTGGCTGGCGTTGAAGTTCATCCCTGGCAGTGCGGCAATCTCCGAATACTAGGAATCCACCGGAACTACGGGTTGATGGTCTCAGAGCTGGGCCCGGCAGACTACCAGAAGCAGACAGCCCTGAAGGGACCCTTAGAGTTGAGAATTGATTTCCATAAAGAAGTCGCTCTTTATGACACTCGTCGCGGGATCTTTCTGGGGAGGATGAGAACCTTTCTATTTCCATTGGACCCAATTCAGCCTACGATCCTGGCCATTCTGCCGGAACCTGTGAATGACTTGACGATAAATGCTCCTCGAGAAGCCAAGGGCGGAGAGCTCGTCGAGGTTAATTTGGGACTGAAGGGACCCATGCTGGGTGATACCCATACTTTTAGGGTACAGTTCTTTGACCCGTCTGGCCGGGAACTCTCGATGCTGACGAGCAATCTTGCCGCGCCCGGTGGGAAGGTTCTATGGGAGTTGCCTCTGGCTGTGAATTTGTCCAAGGGGGAATACAGTATAAGAGTTCACGATATCACCACAGGATCTCGAGCCGAGCAACGGCTGGCTGTGAACTAAGGTCTCTGAGGAGACCCTCTCGGAAGCCTTCGTTTATGGGGCCGGTCAAACGGGGAATTCTGGGCTGGAGGGGGAGACTGCTGTCACCCCACAACGCTCCAGAAGACGATGTGGCACAGCGGGCCTCCCTGACCTGAGCTTGGTCCTCCACCGGTAATTGAGGAGGTGCTAGGAGATTCCGGAAGGTGGGATCCGGCCTACACCTTTAGTAATGCCTTTGGATACATTATAGGCCGTGTGCCCTCACACGGAGTTTTCCCGGAATTGCGAAATTTTCCACGCCTTCTGCCCCACGACACCAGCGTGCATTTTTCTCTTGACAACGGTCAATCTGAGGGGTAAATTTCGGCGTAAAGTTGAAGCGTTTCAAAGAGCCGTGGACGGTCGCCTTGCCACTTTGCTCGAACCGGAGAGGCAATCTCACCGGTAGTTCTGTAGGTTTAATTCCCGAATTCAACCAACTATCGCTGCTGGGCAGCTTTAGTCGACATTCTTGAAACCTTTCAGCCAAGGAGTTTGACCCATGGGAAAATACCTGAAATCATCCCTCATTCCGCTTTTGTTCCTGACCCTGGCGAGCGCTCCGGCCCTTGCTCAGGTGACCCTGAGGAGTACGATCCTGGGTACCGTTACAGACACCCAGAAAGCGGTGGTTCCCACCGCAGAAGTTCAGCTGAAGAACCTGGACACCGGTGGGAACTGGAAAGCACAGACCGGACAGGCTGGAGAGTATGTGTTCTCCAATTTGATTGCTGGCAGGTACCAGGTGGACGTGACCAAGCAGGGGTTCAAGAAGTCTATCTCGACACCCACTAGTCTGGAAAACGGCACGACCCAACGAATCGATATCTCTCTGGAGGTGGGTGAAGTCAGTCAGCAAGTGGAAGTCACTGCAGCAGCTCCACTCATTCACACCGACGACGCTAATGTGGACTTGGTAATTGAAAACCGAGTTGTTCAGGACATGCCAATCCAGGGCCGCAACTTCCTTAACTATGCAGTTTTGACGCCCATGTTCAACAGTGGCACCGGCGACAATTCCCGTGCTGATTGGGGATTGGCCAGCGCTACGGCGCCAGGAAGCAAGGTTTACAACCTGGGAGGAACAGAGTATGGAGTTGGCTATTACATTGATGGAATCAATAGCAACGACAACTGGGTGGAAGGTCCAACCACTAATGTCAACATGGATGCTGTCCAGGAGGTCAAGACCGAGGTCGTCAACTACTCCTCTGAGTACGGGCGTGACGTGGGGCAGATGAGTTTGACCACGAAGTCCGGCACGAACAACCTGCATGGCAGTGTCTATGACTACCGGCAGGTGAACGGCCTCAATGCCCGCGATCCTTACAGTAAATATGAAGACCCGACTCGCGGCCGGGATCCTGGTCACCAGGATCAGTACGGATTCACCGCAGGCGGGCCCGTTTACATTCCCAAGGTCTTCAACGGGAAAGACAAGCTGTTCTTCTTTGCCAGCATGGAAAAGTTGCGCCGTCGCGGCCAGACTACCTACCTGACCTATGTCCCGACCGACCGGGAACGGAACGGTGATTTTGGAGAGTGGCTGGAGCGCTTCCCTGGGGAGCCTTCCATGATCCTCTACAACCCCGTCACCTTCGACCCGGCTACGCAAGAGCGTCGCCCTTACCTGAACAATATCATTACCAACGTGAATCCTAAGGCGGCGGCTTATGCCTCGCATTTCCCTCTTCCTAACTACGCCTCAGGCAACCCCGAGGACATCAGAAACTATAAGGGACAGTCCACGACGGGAATTAACAACAACAACTGGAATTTTCGTTTCGATTACTACCTGACCCAGAAAGACCAGATTTTTTTCAAGTATAGCCGGGACAACGGCCAGAATTTGAATGAAAACGGCGTCATTCCCGAGCTGACACTGGGCAGTGGTCCAGTCCACAATGTCAATATCTATAACGGCAACTGGGTGCACACCTTCAGCCCTACCTTCTCCAACGAATTGAAGTTCTCCTATATGCAAGCCAAGAACATGTCGGAGGATTCCAAAGTCATCAACAACTTCATGACGGTGGACTGGTACCGGAACCTGTTCCAGAACATCACTACCCCCGGCGCAGGACTTTCAGATTATGACAAGCAGCAGTTGGGAGTTCAGGATGACGGAGTTTTTGCCACCAACATCGGCACGTATGACACGGGCAAGCTCAGCGATCAGCTCAGCGGCTTGAGCCTAGGTCCCGGCGAGTACTGGTATCAATCCATTCCCCAATGGCAGATCAGTGATAGCGCCATCAAGGTTCACAAGAAGCACACATTTAAAATGGGCTTCCACCATTTCGGCCGTGACGAGCGCGACAACGACATCATTCGCACGGTTGGTTTCACCGGCACTTACACTGGCCGCGGTCCCTTTATCGAGGATGGTTCCGGCTGGAACAACCTGGCAGAGTTCATGACGGGAACGGTCACAGACATGACTCAAAGGACCTATATCAAAAACGGGTCGGATGCCAGTCTCTGGTTTACCATGCCCGAATGGGCTGCGTATTTTAATGACACCTGGCAGTTCAGTCCCAAGTTGACCGTCAACCTGGGAGTCCGCTACGAACTCGCTCCCCAGGCCTGGAGTGTCAACAGCTATTGGGCAGTGCTGGATCAGACATTTCCAGGCTGGCGAATGGTGATGCCGGGAACTACGCCCGGGACCAAGGCCAAGCCCTTCGCGGCCGACAAGAACAACTTTGCCCCGCGTTTCGGGTTTGCTTATCGGGTCAACGACAAGTGGGTCGCCCGCGGCGGCTTCGGGATCTTCTATGAGACCGGGCGCTACAAATTCATGGATCAAATGTTCTTCAACAGCCCGGGCTACGGCGGTTCGTATTATAGTTCGTCTGATTATTCCGCCATCAACGGGAACGATCCCAATGCCGTGTACTTCACGATGGAGAATACCTTCCCTGAGGCCATAGGTGTGGTCAAAGGGGAGTGGCCCATTCCTTTGGGGGATCTGGGTGGAATTCTTTATCCGCGCATGGACACTCCCACCATCGACGCTGATACCCCCACCACGTCTTATCTGCAGCGCTGGAGTCTGGACGTGGAAAGAGAACTCACCCCATCAACGATGGTCTCGCTTGGGTACGTCGGCTCCAAGGGAACCAAGCTGGTCATTGCCGATGACATGAACCTTCCCCAGCAAGGGGTTTATTTAACAGGTGATGACTTTCAGCAGGCCAGGCCCTTGTGCCTTCAGAACGCTGATTACTGCGACCGCTTCGGGTACGTGTGGGGAATTCACAAGAACGGGAATAACGCTTATCACGCCTTCACCGCCAAGTTCGACAAGCGGTTCTCCCATGGCTTGAGTATTCTGTCTCATTACACCTGGTCCAAACAGACCGATATCGTTTTCCTGAATAATGGATACAATAACGTTTCTGTCATTGGCGGTCAGTGGCATCGCGATTGGTCCCACAGCGCCTCGGACACTGACCATCCTCACCGTTTTGTCGCTGCCATCACCTATGAATTGCCTTTTGGCAACACTATGAAAAGCAGTTGGCTCAAACGGCTGGTCGGAGATTGGCAGATCAACTCAATTACTACATTCGAATCGGGAGCGCCGGCCTCTGTTTACAATCTCGACACGACAGCGCACGACTACATGGGTGATGTTCCGTCTCGGCTGGGGGACGGAAACCTCCCCGGAGGCGATCGGACTTTCACGCGTTACTTTGACACCAGCGTTTTTGTGAATCCCCCCGACTTGAACGGAGACGGCATTGCCGACTACAGAGGGAATGCCGGACGTAACGTCATTCGTATGCCGGGGATCAATAATTGGGACATATCGCTGTTTAAAAAGATCCTGATTCGAGAAAACCAGAACATTGAATTCCGTTGGGAGATGTTCAATGCTTTCAACCACACTCAGTGGTCCGGCGTCAACACTTACAATGACACTGCAACGAATCCTCTGAGCACATTTGGTCAAATTAACAGCGGTCGGCCCGGACGCTACATCCAGTTCGCGCTGAAATACCTTTTCTAGACCGCGGCAAGTTGGCGGGTTTAAGCAAGAGGTTCAGCAGCCTGAGTCATTGTTCGGGAGCTTCGGCATCCGGATGTTCACCAGTCTGGCCACCACCAACACCGGGAAGCTCTCCAGCTACCGCAGCAGTCTGGATGTCATCGAGTTTTTTCAGGATCATCTTTTCCCGGGCCACATCCGATGTGCGCTTGGCCCTAACGTAGGCATTGAGCAAAGCCACATGGACCTGAGGGCTTTCAGGCGCCAGTTTCGCAGCCAGTTCCAGCTTGGTGATGGCGTCATCAATATTGGATTGCTGGAGCAGAATTTTCCCTTCGATCAAGTGTCCGGCAAACAGGTCGGGCGCTAGTTCAGTGGCCCGCCTGGCGAAGTGGAGGGCATCTTGAGGATGGTTGCGCTGGATTTCTACTGCGGCCAACTGCAAATGAAAGAAAGGATCCTTGGGAGAAATCTCCAACCCTTCAAGAAAGGCTGAGTAGGCTTCGTCATAGAGACCTTCTTGAGCCAGAAAGCTTCCCTGGGCGTAGCGAAGGCCGGGCAATCCCGGATGAGCACGAGTAAGTTGCTCGAATTGAGCTCGGGCTTGCTCGGGCTTGCGATCAAAGCCCAGGAGGACCACTTGGCCGGTTTCATTGACAACTTGAAGGGTTGCTGGATCAGATTGTCCCGGCAATGCCGGAATCCTCATGGCAGCCAGACCGCAGCTTTCAGTCAAACCACCGGTTTTCATCCCGCGGCGGTAAAGCCATCCCAGGATTTTTTGCGCGGAATCAAAGTCCTGGCGCAGGATCAGGACCAGGGCAAAATGGTACTCAGAAGACTGATGCAGGTCAGCGCTGCGGAAGGGCAGGCTGCGAGCCTTGACGAAATGATTCAAGGCGGGGTTATATTGCTGGAGGCGAAATTCGGAGATGCCCAACAAAGCCCACCCGTCTCCTTGAGTCGGCTGACAGCGCACCAGGTTTTCAAAAGCTGATCGTGCAGCCTGGAAGTCAGCGCGGTCTGCCTGGAGGAGTCCCAAATTCTGCCAACCGGAAGCCCAGTCCCGATTGAGATTCAAGGCTTTGCGGTAGAGATCAAGGGCAGAATCCAAATCCTTTCTGGCCAGTGCTGTGTTGGCTGCCTTGGACAGGGAGGTGAAGTCACCGGGCTCACTAGTGAACTGAGCACCAATTGCAGATTGGGTGATAAAGCAGAAACACAAGACGAGTGATGTTGTACAGAATTGAAGACACCGATGGGCGTGTGACGCAGCCGCAATCATACGCCAATAATAACACCTGCTAGCCACGATTAACTCGTTGTTTGCGTTAATCGTGGGCTTTGCGACATAACAATCATTCCTGCCCACGGTTACTGCAGAGGGCGTATTAACCGTGGCTACCTTTAATGGGTTGGAGTTGGCGATGGGGATCAATTTCAGGAATGCCTATTCTTTCAGCTTCTTGAGGCTTGTCGCTCTCTCATTGACCGTTTGTATCATGGCCACAGAAACCTTCGCCCAGTCCAAACCAGGTGAAACGCGGGTGGACCTGAAGGTCCAATTGGCAGATCCGCGTGAGGTAGTACTTAAGGGCCTCCTGGGTGCAGCCTTAGAGGCGAGCCGGCTCGGCCGCTTACACCATTTCATCAAGGACGAAAACAGCGAGCCCATCGCCTTGTTCAGCAAAGAAGCCATCGCCAAAAACTATGCTGGCGATTGGTATGGTGAACATGCTGGAAAATGGTTAGTAACGGCCGCACGGGCGGCCAAGCGAACCGGGGATGAAGAACTGGCCCGACGAGTCCGAAGGGTAGCGGACTACCTGATCAGCCGACAGGAATTAAGCGGTTACCTGGGCACGTATGCGCCAGATTCGACCTCCCGCATGACAGCAGAGCAGGTAAACGAAAGCCGGACCTGGGATGTTTGGGTGCATGCCTACCTCATTCTGGGTTTCCTGGAATTGAATCGCTACTACCCGGATCCGCGCTACCTTGCTGCTGCATGCAGAATCGGTGACCTATGTGTCGGGCTCTTCGGGTCGGGGAAAAAGAGCCTTGCTAACATGGGTAATCACCTGGGACTTTCTGGAACCATCTTGCTCGAACCCATGGTTCAATTGTACCGAGAAACCGGCCAGGACCAATATCTGCAATTAGCCGAGAGGATCATCCAACAGATGGAAGAGCGGCCTGGACTGCAGGTGGTTTCACGTAGCCTTCGGGGACTGGATCTTGAAGAGATTGGCGACGGGAAGATCTATCAATTGTGTTGGAACTACCTGGGAATAGCCCAATTATTTGAAGCAACTGGAAACCGGGACTACCTCAGGGCTGTAAGTCATGCTTGGGAGAACATTGTCGAATTCCACCTGACGCCAGGAGGTGGACCCTGGGGAGGCATAGCCAAACACAAAGAGGCATTCAACTCTAAGGGCTACTTCAGCCCTTACGGATTAGTAGAGACCTGCAGCACAATGTCCTGGATCCAACTGAACCGTGAACTGCTGCGGATCACCGGAGAAGCCAAGTATGCGGACGAGGTGGAACGATCTGCCTACAATTCTTTGTTGGGGGCACAGGATCCTAACGGCGAAGACTGGTGCTACTTTATCTTCCCGAACGGGAGGAGGACCTCAACCTATTATTGGGCCTGCTGCAAGTCCAGCGGGGCTCTGGCTTTGGAGGAACTCCCCGGCTTGGTGTATGGCAGGATGGGGAACGGTTTGGTCGTCAATCTCTATGAAGAAGGGGAATTCGCCGGCACCCTGCTTTCTGGGGGACGGGTCAGGCTGGTCCAGAAGACCAGTTACCCGTTCGATCCCACAGTGAAACTGACGGTGATACCAGAGAAGCCGGGCTCCTTCCCACTGTACCTGAGGATCCCTTCATGGGCTGATCAGGCCACTCTCAGTCTCAACGGAAAGCCAGTGGAGGTCACCATCACTCCAGGGACATTCTTAGAACTAGTCCGATCTTGGGTAAAGGGTGACGAGTTGGTCTTAACTCTTCCTCTTAGATTGCGTGTCCTTGAAAAGTCCACGACGTTAGATCATCAAGGTCAGGAGATATTCCATCTGGATTACCTGGCCCTGGCTCGAGGACCCGTGCTGTATGCGACCGGCTTGATCGAGGGATACAAATCGGAAGAAACTCTGAAAGTTCCCAAGACCCGCACTGTATCCTGGCTTTCTGCCTGTCCAACTCCCTCGGGCCTGAGAGGGCCATCGTTTTCTCTCAATCTGCCCGGAAGAGATCCTATTGTCTTTTCACCTTATTACGAAGCGGCAGGAAGAGGTAGTGGAACCTGGCGTCTAACCTGGATTCCGGTGGCATGGCAGTGAGAAGTGACTGGAAGGCACATGTGACGGATGGATCACTTGGCAAATAACCGAAGACTGTACTTTCACGGTATCAGTCGTTTGATATCCTCGATCCTGATTCTCAACAGTCATAGGAATTTGCCAATTGCCGAAGAAAGCGGAAGCAGATCTCCCGGGTGAAAAGAGGGCTCAAGGAAAAAGCTGCAGTGGGGAGTCCCATTATAGAAGAAAAATAACCTGGGTGGGCAGCTGGCGAGCCGATCCAAGCACCAGATAAACGCTAACCTATTCGATTGGAGGGCCTATGAGAAAGCACATTACCGGTTTGGCTGTAGTTTTTCTTTTTGTCTCTGGTTTAGCTTATGCACAGGACACCAAATATGCTCCAAAAGGTCAGCAGATCCCCGGGCCGGAGTGCCTCACCATGAAAGGCGCTTGGGAAGGAGGATCATTACCCTGCACGGCCAATGAGCATGAGAAGTGGCTAGCTGACATAACTCATTGGAGGTTTGAGCGCCGAATTCGCATCGGTTACGAAGGATCTCGTTACGAGAGACCGGAATTCAAGTGGACGCAATCCAGCTTCATGCAGCCACAAATGATGGTGGAGGACCGGTACTTCTATGACCCGGTCGCACACCGCTATACGGTTGACCGATATCTGGATGATCTGGAGAAACGCTATGGCGGCATCGACTCTGTGCTCCTCTGGCCAACCTACCCGAACATGGGTATTGATAATAGAAACCAGCATGACATGATCCGCTCAATGCCCGGTGGTGTTGCCGGTGTGCGACAAATGATCGCCGACTTCCACCGCCGCAACGTGCGCGTCCTGTTTCCAATGATGATGTGGGATCAAGGGACACGAGACATTGGCATGCCGTGGACGGATGCCATTGCCCAGCTGATGGCCGAGGTCGGCGCCGACGGCATCAACGGAGATACGCAAGACGGGGTCCCCCTTGCTTTTTCGGTTGCAGCTGACAAGAGCGGCCATCCTTTGGCGTTCGAGCCCGAAGGGGGCCCGCATGACGAGGGAGTCGCCTATAACTTGCTCACCTGGGGGCAGTATCAGTATCCGTTTATCCCGCAGGTGGATCGCTACAAGTGGCTGGAACCGCGGCATATGGTCAATATCTCTGATCGTTGGAACCGGGACAAAACCAACAACCTGCAATTTGCCTTTTTCAATGGTGTCGGCTGGGAGAGCTGGGAAAACATATGGGGCATTTGGAATGGCATCATCCCCCGAGACGCTGAGGCAACGCGACGCGTGGCCACCGTCGAGCGGGCCGTTGCGCCTTTTCTTGTCAGCCAGGACTGGGAGCCCTTCTTCCCCATGCTTCGCTATGGCGTGTTCGCCAGCCGATGGCCTTTGGGTGATCAGACTGTCTGGACCATCGTCAACCGGAATGAATACAACGTCTCGGGTCAACAGATGGAACTTCCTGCCCAAGAGGGAACGCATTTCTTCGATCTCTATCATGGCGTCGAACTTAATCCCGAGCGGCGAGGTGCCCTGGTTGTCCTCAGTTTCGACCTCGAAGCGAAAGGCTTCGGAGCGCTTCTCGCCTCGAAGACCCCTCCTGACAGCAACCTTCAGGCGCTCATGGCAAAAATGAAGGAACTGACGGCGAAGCCGTTGGCCAGCTATTCGCACGAATGGGCCGTCCTGCAACAGAAAATCGTCCCCGTTGCGCCCACCAAGGTTTCGACTCAGGCTCCGGAAGGCATGGTGAAAATTCCCGCCGGAGACTTTCTGTTCAAGATTCGGGGTATCATGGTCGAAGGCTTTAACGACATTGGCGTAGACGTCCAATATCCATGGGAAGATTCACCGCGCCGGTTCCATCAACATCCGATGCACCTGAAATCGTTCTGGATCGACAAGTTTCCGGTCACGAACAGTGATTACAAAAAGTTCTTGGACACCGCTCATTACCACCCGGTCGACGATTTGAATTTCCTGCGCGACTGGAAGGATGGTACCTATCCCTCAGGGTGGGGGAACCGGCCCGTCACCTGGGTAGCTCTCGAAGATGCCCGCGCTTATGCCGCCTGGGCCGGAAAAAGGCTTCCGCATGAATGGGAATGGCAGTATGCCGCCCAGGGAACAGACGGCCGGCTCTACCCCTGGGGCAATAATTGGGATGCCACAGCAGTTCCGACACCGGACAAGAGCCGTACCATGCGCGGACCCGATCCGGTGGATGCCCATCCGGCTGGTGCAAGTCCTTATGGGGTAATAGATCTGGTTGGAAACGTTTGGCAATGGACGGATGAATTCGTTGACGAGCATACCCGTGGCGGCATTCTGAAAGGAGGCAGCTACTACCAACCCCAGGGCTCGATCTGGTATTTCCCGCAAGCATACAGATTGGAAGAGCATGGCAAACTTCTCATGATGGCCCCGAGCAAAGACCGTTCCGGTGCACTGGGCTTTCGCTGTGTGGTGGACGTGGAGTGACGCGCAGAGAGGATCTGGTGGATTTGAAGTTCGGTACTAAAATCCAACCGCGGAGGCGCAAAGGCACAGAGAAAAATCACGCGCTCCGGGGGCCGCAATCGGACCCACATAGACCAGAACAGGAGGTACTGGGGAAGCTGAGGCTATTTCCTCTTAACCCGGATTCCAAAATTGGCCGCGTAGCGGCCACTGAATTTAGGCCGGCCTTTCAAGGCCGGCGTCGGATTCGTTGTCAATGGCGCGTCGCGGAGCGACGACTGAATTCAGCCGTCGCTAGCGCGACGGATTCTCCGTCGGACATTTCAATCCGGGCCTTAAAAGGCCCGGCTAAACTCATCCGGCCGCTACGCGGCCACTGTCCTGAAAGCTAAGGCGGATATTCTCAAGCCTGTGATTCAACTTCGTAATCGAGGCTTAATAATCAAAACGCCAGGAGGCATTCATGTTAAAAGGTCTTGATCCGTTGTTATCCCCCGACTTGCTCTTTGTCCTGGCCGCCATGGGACATGGTGACGAATTGGCCATTGTAGATGCCAACTTCCCAGCCCTCAGTAATGCCCGGCGGTTGATTCGCTTGGACGGAGCCAGTGCGCCGCGGGCACTTCAAGCGGTCTTGTCTCTGATGCCGCTGGATGATTTCGTGGATGCGCCGATGGCAGTAATGGAAGTCGTCGGCGATCCAACCGCAATCCCTGGACCAGTAAAGGAATTCCAAGTAGTTGCAGACAACGCAGAAGGTAGAGCTGTTGCCAGGAAAGCAATTGATCGGTTTGCTTTCTATGACCGCGCCAAAACTGCTTTTGCCATCGTGGCGACGGGCGAAACTCGCCTTTATGGCTGTGTACTGATCAAAAAAGGGGTCATTGGCCCTCAAGAGTAGTGGATTTTGTTAGCACTGGATCTATTGGACGAGTGCCAGAGGGGGCAAGTAAGGCTTGATGTGCCACTATATGTCCGGTCTGTTATCTAATGCTAAGACTTGACGCCCTTTTCTTCCCTACGGATCATGAACGCATACGGCGATGGACCTCGTGCGTGGAGTTCCTCTGAGGGAATAACCTGATATGTTCCATCAAACTGGAAACCTTAAGATGGCTATGCAAAGAACTTGCGAGCTGCTATTTATCGGGATGTTCGTTTTGAACGGTTGGTGTCAATCGCCTCAACCTCCGAGCAACGCGCCCCAAAGGAACCGGCTTTTCGACGGCAAGTGGTGGCTCAGAGCGGATACAGAGGAGCGCTCTGGTTTCATAAACGGTGCAGTGGACTGCTTGACGTGGACCGCGCGCAAAAAGGGTTTTAACGCCACTCCAGAGCAGGTTGCCGACAAAATCAGCAAGTTCTACAAAGCACATCCTGAAGCGGCAAGCCTGACCGTCGTTGACGTATGGGAAAAGCTTGCACCACGGCCAATGCCCACAAAGACCCCAGAAGCTCAAGGGGAAACTTGGAAGAATGCTCACTGGTATCTCAATGGGGATTGGTGGGGCAGCATCAGCCAGTTGCAGGAGCAGGGCTACTTGGAGGGATATCTCTGGTGCATGGATAACCGGGTTGTCCCAAAAACAGACATCTACTCAAATTCCGTGCGTTATTACCAAAAAAAAATCGATGCCTACGTCGAGGCACACCCTAAGTCTGGCAGCGAGGCGGTGGCCCTCATTCTTTCCAGGTTCTGCGACAAACCGAATGGTGGGCAAGCGGATAAAGGTTTTAAAACTGAGTCACAAAGAGGAAAATGACGAAAATGGGTTCACCCATTAGAACCAGGGAAAATGGGTGCCCCCATCGAATCGGACCATCGAGACCCCACCGAACCCCCACACGCCTGAGCCTGTCGAACGCACCGTCGGACCCAATCCCGATACGCAACGGTTGAACCAACAAGATGTTTCCTCCAAGATACCAGCGTCTTGGCTCGTTCTTGCTGCGGCTCTCCAACGCTTACATCCTCAATACAAGGATTTTTCCCTGTTTCTCATCGAAACGGAATGCCTTGCTGCTC
>DATKMG010000330.1:0-7258 GCA_035541995.1 Terriglobia bacterium | reverse complement strand
CAGAGATGCCCTCCGTTGATCGGCTCCATGTATTCCTGCAGAGGCGCGCCCCCCACGATGGAATCGGTTAGCCCGGTGCGATTTCCCAACTGGAAGTGCTTCTCCAGCCACGGCGTCTTCAGGTTGGCATCCACCAGACATACCGACCGCTCTCCTTGGAGAGCCAGGACTTCCCCGGCCCGCGCCGTCACCCAACTGCAGCCGTTGCCATGCTCGATGGCACAGAACGTGACCACCTGCGGAGCACTGGCACCCGGCGTGAGAAATACCCGCTGCACCAGCTTCACGATCTCTTCATAAGACTGGTTCCGACCGTTGGTCCCGGACTTGAGGCTCACAGATGCAGTCTGAGAGACAGGAGGATCAAGAGTCGGGGTTTCAAAAAGGGTCCGGCCTTTGTCGGCCTGGCGGAGGATTTCGTAGTTTCTGCTCATGTTGTCACCTGGGGGTGCGAAATTAAAATTGGCCGCGAATGGACGCGACTGCAAAAAATGAGCCGCGAATGGACGCGGATAAACACAGATAGAAAAGACAACCACAAAGACTCAAAGGCACTAAGAACTGCAAAAGCAAAACCTGCGGACAATTCCCTCGTATCCATGCGCGGTTCACCCTATTTCCTGTCTTTCACCGGAACAACAGCGGTACGGCCAACAGGCTCATCAGTGCCGCTGATCACCATCATCTCCCGGACGGCTGGCAAGGGCAGGCGCAAGCGCTGGCCTGCATCTAAATGGTTAGGCGCCTTCAGGTGCGGATTGAGCACCATGATCTGTTCCACCAGCCTGTTGCTGAAGGGGCCCAGGTACCGAAGGCAAATCTGGCGCAAGGTATCTCCTTGCTCAACCAGGACCGTCTGGTATTGACGTGCGGGATTCGGCTGGTATAGGTCTCCATGCGATCCGTTGACGGAGGGCCCCCCGGAAACAACCCCCTTGCCCCCTTCCGACTGGGACAACCCCCTAGCCCCCTTTTCTAAGGGGGAATTATCCGTTGTGCTCTTTTGCGGGGTCTCTGCCGTCATGGTCCCCGGCTGGCTCCCGCTCACACTCGATACCTGCCGTATATCCTGAGCAGATGGCCGGATCATGGCGATGAAGATGATAATTAGACAACTCGCTACAACGAAGCAGAGGATCCCGGCAGCCGTCCTGCCCGGATCTGAAATCCAGCTGGATTGTTCAGGGATGAGAATTCCGGGAACGGGGACATCCGGTTCTGAAGTCTCGTCCATCGGGCCGGGAACAATTCGCGGGCCAGATGTCGGCGAGGGCGTCTTACCTGGGGACAACCCCCTATCCCCCTTTAATAAGGGGGAATTGATGCGGCCCGCCCGCGAGACCTCTTCTTGTGCAGGAGAGGAGTCTGTGTCGTAGGCTGAGAAGGCTTCGGGGAACAGCAGGCTGATATCCAGATCGGCGAGAACCTGCTTGATCAACGTCCCGTCGATCGTCTTCTGCCCGTCGGCAAAACCCAGCGAGAGCGCATTGAAACACAGGGTGTTGATCAGGCGCGGGATTCCCCGGCTCTTCTTCGCAATCAACGAGTAAGCCGCTTCGGTGAAGAGCGGCGGCCCCTCGTACCCCGCCACCTTCAATCGATGCGCGATATAGCGGTGAGTTTCCTTCACCGAAAACACGCTCAGCCGGGCCACTGTAGAGATCCTCTGCCTGAGCTGCTGCAGACTGCGGCGCGACAACTTCACGGCCAGTTGCGGCTGCCCGGCCAGGATGATCTGTATCAGCTTCCTGCGCGGTGTTTCAAAATCCGACAGAAGGCGGAGTGTTTCCAGGACCTCTTCTTCCAGGTTCTGCCCCTCATCAATGAAAACCACAAACCGCTTCCCGTCACGGGCCTGGGCGACCAGGAGGTCGCTTAACTGGCGGTGCATCAGCACCACGTCTTGATTGGTGGGCGGCTGGCCCAGGTCGGTGAGCAGGTAACCCAGGAATTCACGGGAGTTGCACTGGGTTTGGAATAGGAAGGCCGTGCGATGACTGCCGCGCAGGCGCTCCAACAGTTGGAACAGCAGGGTAGTCTTCCCCATCCCCGGCGCGGCAATCAGGGCCGCGAAACCACAGCCGGCCTCAATGGAGTAGTACAGCGAGGCCAGAGCCTCGCGATGGGTCCGGCTCATGAACAGGAAAGCCGGATCGGGAGTGACCCCGAAGGGCTGTTCTTTGAGATTGTAGAATTCCAGAAACATATAAAAGCAGTGGTCAGTGGTTAGTGGTCAGTGACCAGCCAAACCAAAATTCACTGAGCCCGAATTCAAAAGCAATTCCAGTGGACAGAGAGAATGCAAAATCGGATTCCAACCCGCCCTTAGTCTTCAATCGTAAGAATACTCTGGCTGTCATTCTCCCCTCTTCGCCGACTCTCCTCTTTGCTTATCCTCTGATTCCCTGCTGCCCTTTCTCTGTGTCTCTGTGCCTCTGTGGTTAATTCTTTCCTTTCCCTCAGCTCTTGGGGATGGAGGCGAGGACGGGAACATCGAGATACGCCTCCACTTCGTCCGGAGTACGGAACGTGGGATCGACATAGTCGGCCGTGAAGGCCAGGCCGAGACTGCTCATCCCCGCCAACAAAAACCCCAGCAAGAGGTTCAGCCCCCAGCGCGGCCGGCTGGGCAAAGCCGGGACCGTGGCGGCTTCGGCAATGGCGACATTGACAATCCGCTTCTGGTCCAGCGCGTCCGAAATGCGGGCTTCTTCCTGCTTGCGAACGTAGAGCAAGTAGTTCTCTTCCGCCGTCCTGGCTTCCCGCTGCAGGTCCCCCTGGACGATCTCTTTCTGGTTCAACTGCCGGGCCAGGTCCCGGTAGGTTACGACGGTCCCGGAAATCGCGGAGTCTCTCGCTTCCAGGGCCGTCAACTCGGCCCGCGCCCGCGCCAGCTCGCCCAGCAGCATGTCGTACGTGGGATCCCGATCAGTGACCTCTTCACGTAAGGGCGCTTTCTCGGCAGACTCCAGTGATTCCCGAGTTCGAGCAATCTCGGCTTCCACTTCCTGCACCGCGCGGTAGGAAGGGTCGAACTTGGTCAACAGTTCCATTCGCTTCAGCTCCAGGCTCAGCAAGGTGGATTTCATATTCTGTAGGAGGATCGGATTGTCGCTCACCCTCACCTGGGTGGTCTTGCGGGCCGGGATGGCGGCCAACTGTTTTTCCAGATTCTCGATGCGGCGCCGGGTTTCGGCAATGCTGGCACTCGTCTGTTGGAGCGAGGCTTCAAACTCGTTCAGCTTCTGTACAACGATGGTCTTCTCCAGGTTGGCAGCTACCACTCCCTGCTGCCGGCCAAAACTCTCCAGCTTTGACTCCGCTGCCACCAGGTCCTTGCGGTATTGCGCGGTCTGCTGGGCAAAGAAGTCCTGGGTCCCGCCGGGCCTGTGAACGGCCAGATGCTTTTCCAGGTAGAGGTTCGACAGGGTCTCCAGCACCCTGGCGGCCAATTGAGGGTCCGACGAACAGTAGCGGACTTCGATCATGCGGGTCTTACGCAGAGGTTCCACCTCCAGTTCCTTCTCAAATTTACGCACGGCCCGCGGGATCCTCATGTCGGGCTCGTCGGCTGCGGCCTGGCCCGACGGCAGAAGCCGGTCCAGCAGAGAGTCTCCTTTTCGATTGTGCAAACTGCAGAGCACGACCACCTTTTCCAGCAGGTCCCGGCTCTTCAGGAGTTCCACCTCGGAGTTGAGGTCTTCTTCAGTGACGCCACTGCGGATGGAGAGCTGGGAGTTCGATTCCGGACTGACCACTGGATCGGTGCGCTCCTGCCTGACCAGGATCTGCATGCGCGCCTCATATTGCTTGGGCATGATCCAGGTGACCAGCACCACGCCCAGGAAAATGGCCAGGAAGGAAAATATCATCAGCCGGCGGTGCCGGAAGCCGATAACTGCCAGGTCACGCAAACTGGGAGTGCTCGCTCGTTGATTGCTGCCGGGTCGGGATATGCCTGTGTCTTCCATGGATGTTGCCTCGTGTGCTCAGAGTCTTGCTACCATTGGTTCAAATAGAGTCCCAGGTTGAATTTCGGGATATAGGGTTCCAGTTTGGAAATCGTGTTCTTGGGGACAAAAATCATGTCCCCCGGCCGCAAGTGGAGATCTTCCCGCAAGTTTGCCGTGTGAAGCATTTCCTTGACGTCGACCTTCTTGGCCTCAACCCAATCGTTGTCGAGGCGGCGGAAGAGCAGGACCTGGGAATGCTTGGAAGTTTCGTTGAAACCGCCGGCAATGGCGATGGCCTGCACCACCGTTGTGTCGCCGAGCAAATCGTATTTGCCTGGCTTGCCCACCTGCCCTCCGGCAATGAAATAGGGTTTCTCAAATTCTTTCAGTTCCAACGTGATGACTGGATCGTGGAGGACCCGGGCATAAGCCTGTCGGATCATTTCCCTCAGCTCCGGCGTGGTCTTGCCCACCACCAGCATGTCCGGCAGGTCACGCAGGTTGATGTAACCGTCAGGTTGAACGGTAACCGTCCGGTTGTATTCCGGGGTGAATGTGAAGGAAATATCCAGCACGTCCCCGGGTTGCACCTGGTAGCGCGGGTGACGCTGTTGCAGGACCGGCTGGCCCGTGCCCTGGTCAGCGGGAACACTGTCAGGGCTTGCCGCCGCCACCGTGGTTGCGCCCTCCTGGGCTGAGCCGGCGGCCGCCGTGCAGAACGCCAGCAAAAACGTGACGCCTGCAAGTAATAGCCATTTTGAGTCCATGATTGATCCTCTCGTTCTAACAAAATGCGTTCGAGAATTTACTTTATTTCAGGCCGCTCCTGGCGGAGCAAAATGAGTCCTTGTCAACCGTAGGGCTACTGCCAAAGAAGGGAGGGAATTATGCCTTTAACCTGTTAAATGTCGATTACCTTGAGGTTAAATTCGAGTGAAGTAGTCATTAAGTGGACATGAACAAAAGGCTGAAGGCAATTTTCAGCACATCCCCGGGTTGCAGCTGGTAGCGCAAATGGCGCTGTTGCAGGACTGGTTGATCCCTCGCCACATTGCCACATCACATGATGCGACGACGCTTGAATCGAACCGCCACACCGTAGTCGTCAGTCAGACGATCGACTCTCAGGACTTCTCCCTGAGCGGCCACATTGAGCCCAGGCGCAGTGAGATCCGAAACAGGAGGAACCTGGATTCGGATCGACAACTGGTCGCCCTCCCGGACCATCTCTCGAACACGCATGTACAGACCACTGGAGCTCAAATTCTCCAAAACTGCGTCTAACTCAAAAGGTCTCCCCTTCAGGTCAATTCCTTGTACCCTGGCTGAAAAGGAGTCAAGGATTCGCGCCTTCTCGCGGCGCTCTTTTCCGTTGTAGCACGTACATAGACTGCTTGAGGAAGTCGATCTGTCTCTCACGGTTGTCCCTTTTTGCCCAATGCTGACTCGGACAGGGAAGGATGCGTCCTGCATAGAGAATCGCGCTGAGTTTAGGAGCCTGGAGCTTCAAATACAAGATACGGATGCATCAATTTGGGGAGGTATACCTGCATCATTTTGAGGGGGTAAGCTTGCACTAGCTTTATCGCGCAAAACTGGTTCATTGACTATATCGGCAGGCGGGGAACTAGTACGTTCCGTACTAGTCTAGTTTCTGTCGCGAAACTGGGTGATTGCAGAAAACTCCCCTCCACTTCCTAGCCACATTTAGAGCCGCGGACCTGTAGTATCACAGGTCCGCGCTACCCTGTTGAATTGTGAGGAGTAGCGCAGACTCCTGTTCCTCAAGGAGTCTGCGGCTCTAGAACCAGGGGACAACTCCATTGTCGCAGAGAGAAGTCCATCTATTCGCCGCTTTCAACATCCGTATTTATGCCGTTTTTCAGGCGTTTCGCGACAGAAACCAGTCTATTGTAGGGGCAGGCCCCTGTGCCTGCCCAAAGTCCGTTGTCATTCGGGGAGGGCGGACACGGGGGGTCCGCCCCTATCGATTCTGAATTTTGGGGTAGGGATGCGGCCATTCGGGGTGAAGAGCAACAATGAAGAACCGACCCTGAAGGGATCGAACAACAACGACGTCGGCCGAGGGTTCCAGGCCACGGTTCAACCCCTTCAGGGTTGAAATCTCCACCCATTGTATCCTTCCCCGTGGGTATCGCGGCGACCGCCGTCGCCGCTCAACCCACGGCTATTCAAATGAATCCCCTTCGGAGAATGATGAATGTTCCAAACCGCTCTGCGGTTCGCTGTGAGTTAGCCATTTCTGAAACAGCAGGAGACCGGGATCGTCGAGCCCCGGCTCGCCAACCTGGCCGACGTGGACGTCAACGATCCCAGGAGGCAAGGGCGAACGTCTGCCGTTATCGTTTCCGGGAACTGGTCTGGGGGATGGTTCGCCTACCGCAGAGACTTGGCAAGCGGGGTCTGAGCCAGGAACAACGTGAGATCGAGGCGGTTGCTTATGCCCAACTTGTTGTAGATGGACACCTTATGATTGCGTACCGTGTTCGTGCTGATGCACAGCCGGTCAGCGATCTCGCGGGTTTTGAACCCGTCCCGCAAGTAAATCACGATCTCACGTTCCCGCTTCGTCAGAGAGGCGAGCCGGACTTCCTTGGGATGGGGATCCTTCTTCTGGTTTGTGTATGACACTTCAGAAAGCAGACTGGCCGTCAGCTTATGATCCAGCCAGGCTTCACCGGCATACACCTTTTCGATCGCCTTGATTACCGTCTTTGTGTCCTGGGTTTTGTGGACAATCCCCACAGCACCGCTTCGGATCGCCCGCTTCTGAATTCCCAGGTCTCGTGTCCCGGTTAGCACAAGAATGCGAGCGTTGTGAGCTGCAGCGCGTAGTTGGGGAAAACAGCCAATCGCGTCCTGGCCAGGTCCCATGTCCAAGCCGATTAAAATCACATCCGGATGTTCACGGGCCACTAGGCTGACGGCGCTGCTGCAATCTCCAACCTCACCGACGACCTCCATCCCTGCATGAGATTCCAGTAAGTGGCGAATCCCTTCACGAAATACTTGGTGCTCATCAACGATCAGGACTCGGATGCGCTCTCTGTTCTCTGGAGACATGGGTTACTCTTCGCGGATACAAGAGATGAATTGCCGAGGTTAGAAGACAGCATCGAAATACTAGGTCGAGAATAACTTGTGTACATACGTCCGCGTTTCTCCAAAGGCCCTTCCTCCCAATCCGTTCTCACCTGCAAGGAAAAAACCGGTCCTGCCTGCCGGTATACACGGCATGGGCACCGGCCTGGTCCGGCTTAAGTTCATAGCAGGGAGATACGAAG